>JBEIGR010000005.1:0-30276 GCA_040381795.1 Verrucomicrobiaceae bacterium
GTGTGCAACAACTGCCACAAGATCCTCGACCCCATCGGCTTCGGTTTGGAGAACTTCGACGCCATCGGCCGCTGGCGTGACAAGGACGAATCCGGCGGTCCGATTGATGCCGTCGGCGAACTCCCCGGCGGTAAGCATTTCGCCTCGCCCAAAGAACTCAAAGTCATCATCGCCGGGCGCCAGACCGACCTCGCCCGCAACCTCACCGAAAAACTCCTCGCCTACGCCCTCTGCCGCCAGCTCGATGGCTACGACCACATCATCGTGGACCAGATGCTCAAATCCATCACCACCGATGGCTACCGGATGCAGTCACTCATCAGCGAAATCGTCACGAGTTACCCCTTTTTGAACCGTCGCGTGGTGGAGTAAGGATGGCTACTTGGAGACGGCAGAGGGTGTGAGGTTGCGTGGTGGAGGTTATGCCTTATCGAGAAGACTATGCCCGCGCTGTTGACCTACTTGCCTTGCACCGGCTCAGCCTTTGGCGGGCGTTGTCTGATGATTGCGATCATCGGGGTTCTGGCGGGCTATTCCTGCCTACCAGGTCCTTGGCTTCATAATCCCTGGCTCATCCTTAGTTCGCTGGTTTGCGCTCGGTTTTTGGGTTTCCCGGTTTTCCGGTCCTTTTGGCCGGTTTGGGCTTTTCTGGGATGGATGACGCTTCGTTCGGTGTTTTCAGCCGGGAGCGAGCTTGGTTCCGGCCTAGCTGGCGTGGGGCTGCTGTTGCTGGCGATGATGCTTTTTGCTCGGGCGGCTCATAGACCTTCATTGATGGCCTCTGTCGGGATATGGACGGGTCATCTGACGGCGCTGGCGGCGCTGATTTCCATCGGCTGGCATCTGCGGCAGTGGGGGGTGAATTTTGAGGACTACCGTCTGCAAAATCTGCTGGTCTATGGCGGCCTGAATCCTGTCTGCACGGGGCTTCTCTTTGGCTTTAGCGGGTTGTGGCTGTGTGCGCTGCCGCTCTCGCGGTTCACCACGCTGTCGGCGCTGATTTTGACGACGGCGGCGTTTTGCTCCGGCAGTCGTGGGGCGATGCTTTCGCTGCTGGCGGGACATGGGGTGCTGCTCGCGGCACATGGTTTTCGGCGTGGTTGGAGACCGTTGCTGGTGCTGGCGGTCTCGGCGCTGCTTTTTTCATTCAGCGGCATGGTGATGGAAAGACCATCCGCCGCTGTGGCATCGTCTGCTACGGGGATCTCCCAGCCGTGGGAGCGGGTGATCCATCGCCAGAATGATGGGCGGGTGGCGATCTATGCGGCCGGATGGCGTAGCATGGAAACGACCCGCGATGGCTGGATCGGGATCGGCCAGTGGGGCACGAAGGACCGCTGGAAGCGCTTTCTGCCCTCCGATCCGTGGAATCTGAGCGGGCACCTGCACAGTGTCTTCCTAGCCACCTTGGTTCATGGCGGCGTGATCGGCCTGGGACTGCTGCTGGTGCTCATCGGGCATGCCGCCCGCCTTGCCTGGGCAAGGCTGAGGGAAGGGGACGCCCTCTGGCCGTGCTTGTTCGCCTCTGGCCTGATGGCCTTGGTCTTTGATGGCGAGTCTCTTGGTTACCTGCTCACGCTGCCGCGCTTTGAGACGCCGCTTTTCTGGCTGCCGGTGATGCAGCTACTGACGAGCCAGGCGGCCCCAAAGGACCACCCGGCTTGAGAGAAATTATTCGCCGCCTTCGAGCTGCGCTTCGGTCTTCTTCTTGTCACGCTGGCGGGCGCTGGAATCGAGCACGCGCTTGCGCAGGCGGATGGACTTCGGCGTGGCCTCCACGAGTTCATCGGGGGCGATATACTCAATGGCACGCTCCAGGCTGAAGCGGATCGGCGGGGCGAGCTGGGCGTTCTTGTCGTTGCCAGCGCTGCGGAAGTTCGTGAGCTGTTTGCTGCGAGTCGGATTGACCGGGAGGTCGTCCGCACGGGGGTTTTCACCCACGAGCATGCCGTCATAAATCTGGTCTCCGGGGGCGATGAAGAGCTTTCCACGAATCTGAATGGTATCGAGGGCGTAGCTGGTGGCTTCACCGGCTTCGGTGCTCACCAGGGTGCCGGTGGTGCGGGTCTGCATGGTGCCGGCCTGCGGGGCGTATTCGCGGAACAGATGGCTGTGAATGCCGTGACCGCTGGTGAGGTTCATCAACTCGAACTCGAAGCCGATGAGGCCACGGGTGGGCACGTAGGCCTGAAGGCTGGTGCGGCCGCTTTCGGCGTTCATGTCTTCGATCTTGCCTTTGCGCTCGGCGATGGATTTCATGACGCCACCGAGGTACTCGTCCGGCACATCGACGTAGAGGGTTTCGAAAGGTTCGCAAAGCTCATCGTCGATGCGCTTCATGATCACCATGGGGCGGGAGACGAGCACCTCGAAGCCTTCGCGACGCATTTGCTCCACGAGAACGGCGATCTGCATGGCACCACGGGCGCTGACATCGAAAATGCCCGCTGTGTCGGTGTCTTTGACGCTGATGGTCACGTTCATCTTCTGCTCGCGGTCTAGGCGGTCGCGGATCTTGCGGGAGGTGACGTGGTCGCCTTCGCGTCCGGCCAGCGGGCCGTCATTGACGGAGAACTGCATCACGATCGTCGGTGGATCGATGGCCACGAAGGGCAGGGCAGGGGCATCGGCGGCGCCAGCCACGGTTTGACCGATGTCCACATCTTCAAAGCCGGAGATGCCGACGATATCGCCAGCGATGCCTTCGACGGATTCACCGGTGGTGAGCGTGGTGTATTGGAAGACCTTGGTCACTTTGACCGGCTTGGGCTTCTCATCAGGCGTCTTGCCGAGGAGGAAGACGCGATCACCGAGCTTCACGTTGCCGCGGGTGACTTTGCCGATGGCCACACGGCCCACGAAGTTATCCCAGTCGATGTTCGACACGAGCATCTCGAAGGAGCCTTCGACTTCCGCTTTTGGTGGGGCGATGTGCTTCACGATCTGGCCGAGGAGGAAGGTCATGTCATGCTGTTCACCGCCGGGCTTGTCCGTGACCCAGCCCGCGCGGGCACTGCCATAAATGAAAGGCGCATTGAATTGCTCTTCAGTGGCGTGCAGTTCGAGGAGCAGTTCCAGCACCTTGTCGTGAACCTTGTGTGGCTCGATGTGCGGGCGGTCCATCTTGTTGATGAGCACGATGGGTTTGATGCCCTGCTCCAAAGCTTTGCGCAAAACGAAACGGGTCTGTGCCTGGGGGCCGTCGTAGGCATCCACCACGAGCATCACGCCATCCACCATCTTCATCACACGCTCCACCTCGCCGCCGAAGTCGGCATGGCCGGGAGTGTCTACGATGTTGATGATGTGATCGTTCCAATGAACGGAGGTGTTCTTGGCCTTGATGGTGATGCCTTTTTCCTTTTCCAGGTCCATGGAGTCCATCGCGCGTTCGGCGATGGCTTGGTTTTCGCGGAAATTGCCACTGGCGCGCAGCAGGCCGTCAACGAGCGTCGTTTTGCCGTGATCGACGTGCGCGATGATGGCGATGTTGCGGATTTTATCGGGGGTCATGTATGTTTTTTGGGGGAAAAGGGCGCGGAGACTAGTCGTGATTGCGGGGATGGCAACCGATCCCTCGCGACGAATCCGGCCCGAGGGCGGGTCGAGGCCATTCCGGCTGGAAAACAGCCATTCTGGCGCTTGCCGGGGCAGGGGTCCCCCTCTACAAACACTTTGTTCAACCCCACCCCACCCTACCATGGCCCATACCCTCGCCCCACTGCCTTATCCTACCAACGCTCTCGAACCCCATATCGACCAGCAGACCATGGAGATTCATCACGGCCGTCACCACAACGCCTATGTGACGAATCTCAACAACGCCCTCGCTGGCAAGGCTGACCTCGAAGCGCTGTCCATCGAAGATCTTTGCAAAAACATCTCCACGGTCCCCGCTGACATCCAGGGCCCCGTGCGCAACAACGGCGGCGGTCACTTCAACCACACGCTCTTCTGGAGCATCATGGGGCCAAACGCTGGTGGCGCACCCACCGGTGCCCTTGGTGACGCGATCACCTCCACCTTCGGCAGCTTTGATGCCTTCAAGGAAGCCTTCGCCAAAGCTGGCGTGACTCGTTTCGGCTCCGGCTGGGCTTGGCTCGTCGTGAAAGACGGCAAGCTTGCCATCACCTCCACGCCGAATCAGGACAATCCGCTCATGGACGGCTCCGGCACGCCCATCCTCGGCTGCGATGTCTGGGAGCATGCCTACTACCTCAAGTATCAAAACAAGCGCCCTGACTACATTGCCGCTTGGTGGAACGCTGTGAGCTGGACCGCCGTGGCCGCGAACTACACCGCCGCGCTGGGCTGATCCGTTCTTTGATCCTCTTTCAAAGCGCGGAACGGCTTACCCCGTTCCGCGTTTGCTGCTTTTAAACTCATGGCACTCGTCATTCACAAGCTTCGCAGTGGTCTGATCTACTCGCAGGATTTTGCGGACTACATCGAGTCCAAGCATAACATCGAGCACTTTGGCCATCCCGGCGAGGTTTTGCACCTCGACTACGTCCGTTGCAGCCAGGGCGAGTTGGCTGGGCAGGAATGGTGCCAGCTCAATTGGCTCAGCGGTATGCACGCCGCCACCGAGCATCGCCATCTCATCGGCGATGTGGAGGTGTACATTTCAAAACAAGCCGTGAGAGGCCTGAAGAACCGCCTGCTGCATTTTGACGGCAAAGAGGTCGTGGTCAAAAAATGACAACCAAGTCTCAAACACTCGCCGAGCTCGGTGAAGACAAGCTCATCCGCCGCCTCATGCGCGGGGTGAAGCTGGATGGCGATGTGATCGCTGGTGCAGGCGATGACTGCGCCGTCGTGCGCAGCACGAAAAACGAGCACACCCTGCTCAAAACCGATGCGCTGGTGCAGGATGTGCATTTCACACTCGAAACCCCGCCGAGCCTCATCGGGCGGAAGGCCATCGCTCGCGTCGTGAGTGATTTTGCCGCGATGGGGGGCACGCCACGGCATGCGATGGTCACCCTGGTGGCCCCGCCGAGCATGGAGGTGGCCTTTCTCAGTGGCATCTACCGAGGCATGCGGGCCATCGCCAAAGAGTATGGGATCAACATCGTCGGCGGAGAGACCTCTCGCGGCCTCGTGCTCATGCTTTCCATTTCCATGAGCGGCACGGTGCCCTCGAAAAGCTGGCTCTCCCGCAGCGAGGGCAAGGCGGGCGATGTGGTGCTGGTCACCGGTCGCCTCGGCGGCTCGATCAAAGGGAAGCATCTCAAATTCATCCCGCGCCTCGAAGAGGGCCGCTGGCTCGCCGTGCATGCCCGCCCGCATGCCATGATGGATATCAGCGATGGTCTGGCGAAGGACCTGCCGCGTCTCGCTCTCGCCAGTGGCACGCACTACGAGATCAATGTGGCCGCTGTGCCCTGCAATCGCGGCTGCACCTTCGATCAAGCCTGGGGTGATGGTGAGGACTATGAACTCCTCCTGGCTGTGAACCCACGAGGTCTCAAGTCTCTCCTTCGTCGTTGGCGCGAGGCTTTCCCCAAACTGCCTCTCACCGTCATCGGCAGGCTCGTCCCGCCCGGCCAGGGCTGCCCGCCCTATGCCGTGAATACCGGCTGGGATCACTTTGCGCTGAGTGCTGACGCATGACGATTCTACGCACGCCTGACGAAGCTCATCTATGGGGCTGCGAGCTAGCGCCGAGCCTCGCGGCGGGCGATGTGATTGCCTTATGCGGACAGCTCGGGGCAGGGAAGACGCAGATCACGCGGGGCATTATGGAGGGCATGGGATCGAAGGCGGCCGTGACGAGCCCGACCTTCACCCTCGTCCACGAATACCTCGACGGTCGCCTGCCGGTCTTCCATTTTGATTTTTACCGCATGGAGACGGCGGCGGAGGTCATCGGCATTGGCTGGGATGAGTTTTTGACCGAGCCGGGCGTGATCATCGTCGAGTGGGCGGACATGTTTCCTGATTTGCTGCCGCCTGGAACCAGGTGGTTTCACATCAAGGCGCAGCCGGATGGATCACGCGAGGTCGTGGAGAGCGGCGAGTAATTTGCTCAGCCTTTCTTCGCCTGCTTCGAGACTGGCGGTTTTTGCCCCAAGGGATAGAGGCAGGTGATGGTGACGCCTTTGCGCGGCTTCGAGTCGATCTTCAATTCCGCACCGATGAGATCCGCCCGGTAGCCCATGACGCGGAGGCCGATGCCGCTGCGAGGCGAACGCGAGCTTTGCATCATGCCGACGCCGTCGTCTTTGATGAGAAGAGCGGCGTGGGTAGGGGAGAGGCGCTTCAGGACGATTTGGATCAGCGAGGGTTTGCCATGCCGCAGGGCATTGTTCACGGCTTCCTGAGCGATGCGGTAGAGGTTTGACTCGTGTTCGGGGTCTTTCAGCCGCACCTCGGGATCAATGTCACAGCGTGTTTTAATGCGGAAATCCGTGCTCACCGTTTCCGCCAGCAGGCGCAGGCCGCCGTGAAGGCCCCGGTGACGCACAGAAAGCGGGGAAAGCCCGTGGGACATGCGTCGCACCTCCGCCACGGCCTGCCGGATGAGTTCGCCAATTCGGGCGGCGGATTGCTTCTGTGCTCCATGAAGCTCGGATTCGAGGAGCTGGGTGAGTGAATAAATGCCGGTGAGCGTCTGGCCCACACCATCGTGCAAATTATGCCCGATGGTGGCCTGCTCCTCCTCGGCTACGCGGATGACTTCCTGCTCTAGGTGGCGGCGGTCGGTGATGTTTGTCCCAGTGATGATGATGTGGTCAAGCGAGCCATCCGGGTGACGCAGCGAGGTGCTCTGAATCTCGACGTGGAAGATCTGGCCTATGCGGGAGTGGATGCGCAGCACCACGGGAGGGTTGTCCTTGCCGTGGAGGAGATTTTGGAAGCGCTCCATGGAACGAGGCACCTCGTCAGGATCGAGCAGGCCTGCTTCCCAGGGATTACGACCGAGGAGTTTTTTCTCCGGGTAGCCGAGTAGGTCGATGACGGCCTTGTTCACATGGGTGAAGCAGCCTTTGGCATCCATCACGAGGATGAGCGCCGTCGTCTGATCGAGCACGGTCTGGTTGAAACGCTGGCTTTTGACGAGTTCCTCCTCGGCCCGCTTGCGGTCGTCGATGTCGGAGATGGTGCCGGTCATCTGCACCGGATTTCCTTTGGCATCACGGCGTGCCTTGCCGCGAGCGATGAACCATTTGTAGGCCCCTTTTTCCATGAGAAGGCGGAATTCCACCTGACAGGGGAGGTCGTGCTTGAAGTGACCTTCACGAGCCTTCCGTAATCGGGCCACATCATCTGGATGAAGGCGGTCGAGAAAGGTCTCCTGCCGGATGTTTGGCAGTTCGTCGCCGGCATGCCCCAGCATTTCCTTCCAATGGGGGGAGAGGTACACTTCATTCGTGAGGATGTTCCAATCCCACAAGCCATCCGTGCTGCCCGCGATGGCGCTGGCATAGCGTTCCTCGCTTTGGCGGAGGGATTCTCCCGCCTGCCGATGATCGACCGCTAGGGCCACGAGCCGCGTGGCGGCCTCCACGGCCGTGAACTCCGCCACAGCGGGCACATGCGGGTGCTGGTGATAGCAGGCGAAAGCGCCGAGAAGCGCCCCCGAGCCGCTCAGCACGGGCTCAACCCAGCAGGATGCCAAGCCCGTCTTGATGAAGGCGGCATGACATTTTTTCCAGCCTGGATCGGTGGCGATCTCGCGGGTGATGACACGCTCGCCAGTGAGCATCGGCATGCCACAGCATGGCATGCCCTGCCGCACCACCATGCCATCGATCTTTTTGCGAAACGAAGCTGGCAGGCTGGGGCCGGCGGCGATGCGCAGGACACCGCTAGGCTCATCCAGCAGCCAGAGACAGCAGATCATGCCTGGCTGACTGGCCTCCACGCTATGCACGATGGCATCAAATATCTGTTGTTGCTCCTCCCCACGCATGATCATCCGCAGCACATCGGACTCCCGCTGCTGCGCCAGCCTCCACGCGGAGATATCCGTGTGCGTGCCAATGATATGAAGAGGCCGTCCGCGGGCGTCCCGGCTGGTCACCATGCCCCGGGCGAGAATCCACTTCCAGCTTCCGTCCTTGCACCGCATGCGAAACTCCGCCGAGTAACTGGGGTTCCGGCTCGCGAGATGGGCATGGAATTTCTCCAGAACACCGAGGAGGTCTTCAGGATGCACCAGCTTCTCCCATTCGTGGTAGCCGTTTTGAATTTCATCCAGTTCGTAGCCCAGCATGATTTTCCATTGGGCGGAATACTGCACGTCTCCGCTTTTCAAATCCCAGTTCCACATCCCATCCCCGGCACCTTCGAGAGCGCTGCGCCAGCGTGTATCCACTGTGAGTGGTGCTGAAGACGGTTTCTTTTTGGAACGCGAGGTTTTGTTCATGGCGGAGGTGCCTCAGGAGATACCATGAAGAGGAGGCGCGACACCACACAAATTCGATCAATCACCAAGCTGACAGATGCCGAGGGCTTTGCGAATCGCCAGCGCATGCTCCAGCGCCTCTTCCACCGTATCGCCGAGGACGGTGAAGTGGCCCATCTTGCGGCGGGCGCGGGCTTCTTTTTTGCCATAGAGGTGCAGCTTTGCCCGCGGATGATTCAGCGCAGGGCTCCAGTCAGGATGCGTTGTCGGAGTTGGCCAAATATCGCCGAGAAGATTCACCATCACGGCGGGCGTGTGCTGCGTGGGATCACCGGGAGTGAGACCGCAGATAACACGCTGCTGCTGCTGGAACTGGTTCGTCACACAGGCGTCGATGGTGTAATGACCGCTGTTGTGCGGGCGCGGGGCGATCTCATTCACCAGCACGCGGCCCTCGGCGGTCACAAACATCTCCACCGCCATCGTGCCGATGTAATCCAGACCTTCGGCCACCGCCTCCCATAGCTCGATGGCCTGCTCGGTGATCGCTGGCTCCACGCGGGCCGGGGAAATCGTCACATCGAGGATGTGATGCGTGTGCTGGTTCTCCACACAGCCATGCACTGCCATCTTTCCATCCACGCCGCGGGCACCCACGACGCTCACCTCGCACACAAACGGCACCCACTGCTCCACCACGGCCCGATGGCCTTCGAAATTCTTCCATGCCTCGGCGAGGTCCGTCTCCGCGTTCACCTTGCACTGGCCTTTGCCATCGTAGCCAAAGGCGGCCGTTTTGATCACACAAGGCCGCCCAAGCTCGCTCACGGCGGCTTCGAGGCTCTTCAAATCATCCACCACGCGAAATTCCGCGCAGGCGATGCCTTGATCCCGCAGGAAGATCTTTTCACGCTCGCGATGCTGCGTGGTGAAAATGGCCTTGGAGGAAGGGCGCAGCGGTTTCACCGCTTCGACGGCTTCCAGCAGGCTAGCCGGCAGATTTTCAAACTCCGCCGTCACCACATCCACCTGGCTCAAAAAGCGCTTCAGAGCCTCCGCATCATCATACGAGGCATTGATCTCATCATCCGCATACTGACCTGCGGGGCAGCCTTTGGGCTCATCGGTGAAAATGATCACGCGGTAGCCAGCACGGCGTGCCTCAAGCGCAAACATGCGGCCGAGCTGGCCGCCGCCGAGCATGCCAAGGGTGGAAGGAGGGGGAAATGCCATGGGAGCCTTCCGCGCTACCCGGACGCCGGGCCTTTTCAAACTTTTTCACTCAGACGATGAGCTCTACTCCCCGTCGTCCGACCACTTGCGATTCATAGTAGAGCATTGCAAGATGCCCGCCATGCTCGATTTGAAGCCTCAAACGCCCAAAAACCTCAACCTGCTCGCACGCGAGCTGTTGGAGAGCCTCGCGGGGCATCCCGAGGCGGCGGAGATCGTGCTCGGCGGCGGCGTGGCGCTCAGTCATTACCTAGAATACCGCGATACGGTAGATGTGAATGCGTGGTGGCGTGTGCAGCCGGAGCCTGCTGTTTTTGTGTTGGTTGAACAGTGCATGAAGTCACTCGCTGAACGCCACGGTTTGAGCTACCGCCACCGCAAATGGGGAGAAACCGAGAGCCTGGAACTTCTACGAGGCAGTCAGAAACAATTCTCTTTTCAGATTAGCAAACGCACTTTGTATCTCGATCAGGCCATTTCCGCTGAATGGCAGCCAGTTTGGATCGAGACGCTGCGCGACAATGTGAGTTCCAAAATGACAGCGTTGGTCGAGCGTGGCGCACCGCGGGATCTGCGTGATATTTTTGAGCTTTGCACTCGGTGCTTCATCACCAAAGAAGAATGCTGGCAGCTCTGGTGTATCAAAAATCCTGAGCGTGATCCGCGTGAGGGGCCGGAGAAGGTACTGTTTCATATTGAACGCCTAGAACTCCAGCGCCCTCTCGAAAAGATCAGCTCGCCCACGGAGCGAAATATGGCAGCCGCCTTGCGGGAATGGTTTCGAAAAGTATTTTGCGCCACGTCATGATTTTTAACTTGGATCACTCTGTTTATCCCGATGTCGCATCCCCACCCACGGAACTGCCGACCTTGGAGGACAAGGCCGACTACATGGAGCGTATCTGTGGCGCGTTTGACTTCGGCATCTTCCCCGAGCGTGATGATTGGACTCTTTTTGAAGGCTGGAAGGATGTTTTTGATCGGTTTCCTCTCCCACACTCACCTGCCTATCACACTTTCCGTGCACGCTATAACTGGCAGCCAGTCAGTCGCGGCACTCACGGCTTGGTGCCTGATTGGAAGGCCCAAGATCTTCGCGAAGGTCGCACCGATCCCTGCGAAGAGATGGTTTGAGCTTCTTACCCTCTTTTTCGTCATCTCTCATGCTTCCTTTCCTCCTCCGCCGCGCTTTCAGTAGCATCATTGTGATGTTCTGCGTGGTGAGCCTCGCCTTTGTGCTCATCCGCTCGATCAAGGGTGGTCCGTTCGAGAGGGAAAAGACGCCCGCGCACATCGTCGCGGCCATGGAGGCGAAGTATCAGCTCAATGGCACTCTGTGGCAGCAATACCTCGCCTACCTGGGCCGTCTCGCTCACCTCGATCTCGGCCCCTCGGCCAAGTATCGTGACTGGCAGGTCTCCGAAATCCTCGCGCAAAAGCTGCCCAACTCGATCTCCATCGGCAGCATCGCCTTTGTCCTCGCCAGCACGCTCGGCGTGCTCATCGGCAGCTTCGCCGCCATGCACAAGGATCAAACTGCCGACCGCGTGGCCATGCTAGGTGCCTTGATGGCCATCTCGCTTCCCACTTTCATCACCGGACCGGCCTTGATCGCCATCTTTGCGCTCTGGCTCGGCTGGCTGCCCGTGGGCGGTTGGGGCACGGCGCAGCAAATGATTCTCCCCGCTCTCTGCCTTTCCGGCCCTTACATCGCCTACATCGCCCGATTGATGCGGAATTCACTCCTCGACGTGCTGAAGAGTGATTTCCTCCGCACCGCCAGGGCGAAAGGCCTGAGCGAAACGGCTGCCGTGGCGCGTCACGCGGCCAAAATCGCCATCCTGCCCGTCATCACCTACCTCGGCCCGCTCGCCGCGCATCTGCTCACGGGTTCGATGATCATCGAGAGCGTCTTCAACATCTCCGGCGCGGGCAGCGTCTTCGTGAATTCGATTCAGAACCGCGATGTTTTCCTGCTCGGTGGCGCGGTGATCGTGCTCTGCGCCATGCTCGTGCTCTTCAACCTCATCGTGGACCTGCTTTACACCGTCCTCGATAAACGCATCAAACTGCATGGCTAGCACCACCCCAGCCCAAATCTCCCGACCCGATGGCTGGGCGTTGTTGCGGCGAAATCGGGCGGCGATGCTCTCGCTCTACACGCTCGGCTTTCTCGCTCTCGCCGCTCTCGTGGGGCCGATGCTCATGCCGGAGGCACTCAAATCGACCAGCGATGCGCAGTTCCTCCCGCCGCATAGCGCCGGGCATGTGCTGGGCACCGATTTGAACGGCCAAGATCTCTTTTACCGCCTGCTCAGTGGAGCGCGTGTCTCTCTCGGCATCGGTGTGGCCGGGGCCTTCCTCAGCCTCGTCATCGGCACGCTCTACGGCATGGTCAGCGGCTATGCTGGAGGGAAGGTGGATGCTTTCATGATGCGAGCCACCGAGGTGCTGCAATCCGTCCCGCGCATTCTTTTCATCATGATCCTCATCGCCGCGCTCGATGACCGCGTGAAGGATGCGCTCGATGCCGCTCGGCTATGGGCGCAGGATGCGAAATGGCCCGCCATGGAAGGCTTTTTCCGCGATGCCATCCCTTACAGCCGCATCCTCGTCATGATCCTCTCGCTTGGCATCGTGGAGTGGCTCACCATGGCCCGCATCGTGCGTGGCCAGGTGCTCGTGCTTCGGGAAATGACCTTCGTCACCGCCTCCCGTGCTATGGGCCAGAGCCCTTGGGGCGTGCTCAAAAAGCATCTGCTGCCGAATTTGAGCACCATCATCCTCACCTACCTCACGCTGACCATTCCCGCCGTCATCCTCGATGAATCCTTCCTCAGCTTCCTCGGCCTCGGCATCGAAGATCCCGCCGCGAGCTGGGGCAGCCTCCTGAAAGACGGAGCTCAGGTCATCAACCCACTCGACAGCAAATGGTGGCTTCTTCTCTTCCCAGCGATTTGCATGTCCGTAAGCCTTCTCGCCCTCAATTTCCTCGGCGATGGCCTCCGCGATGCCTTTGATCCAAAGAGCGGGGATTGAGAGGCGGGCAAATCGAGGGCACGATTCGGTAAGGCGGTGAGTAGCACAAAGCTCGTGTCCGTCGCCGGATCAGCCCACGCGAGAATGCCGGTGGAGCCGCTGTGGCCGAAGGTTTGCATGGAGCAGCCTTTGCCGAGTCCCGCAGCCTCACCCTCGCGGCACCGCACACCTAGAACGAAACCAATCCCGCCTCAGACATGAGTGCTATCGCTTCATTTCTCGCAATCCTGGCCAACACTCGGGTTCAACTCAACGATGAGTTGATCGTTCATCTCCAGCGCGGCGCGGATGCATGTGGCGAGGTCGGCGTTGGCGGGGAGTTCGTCTTCGTCGCGGAAGATGGGGGAGAGGGCAGGGGAAAGAATGAAGGATGAATTATGAAGTATGAACTCCAGCCCCGCGATGCATTCACTCGGTCCAGCGGCGGCCTTCCTGGGTGTTGCCCGCGTGACGGTAGCTGATGAAGGCGCTGTAGCGGCGGGAGTGCATGGCGGATGGTAGCCGGGGCGGGGCGGACGCAAGGAGACTGAGAAAGGCGGCACTAAAAGTGAAATGAACCGCTGATAAGACGCTAATCCTGAGTTATCAGCGTCCTGTTTGCCTCCTATCAGCGGTTCAAACACTCACCATCACCCTCCATGAATGAAAATTGGCAATCTCTAGCCGCGCTGGCGGTGGTTTTGATCACGGTGGTGCTATTCACGGTGCGGGCGGCACGGAAACGGAAGAAACCCGGCTGTGCAGGCGGTTGTGGCTGCGGGAAGTGATGGCTCAGCGTTCGGCGATGGTCTTGAGGGACTCTTCGAGTTGCTGGAGGCCATCGTCGTAAGGTTTACCGGTGATGGCTTCGATGCGGGTGCGGTTCTCCTCGTCGCTCATGGCCGGGGCATAGGTGCCATCACCGCGTGAGCGGCCGTGGTAAGTGACGTGCCAGTCGAGCCGCTTCCAGCCTCCATCGACGCGTTTGAAGGTGTAGTGGAGCTTTGGCATGCGGTAGCCAAAACCATCGTGAATGGGGCCGATGGCCACTTCGATGAGGGCGGTGTCGGATTCGGCCTTTCGCTTGATTTCGACCTCGCATTGCGAGCGGTCTCCTTTGAGTAAAAAACGCGTTTCATCCTCCTCGGTGAGGCCATCTCGGTGGAAGGCATTGATGGACCAGTCGTAGGCGGGAATGGTCTGCGCGATGTCCCACATGGTGAGCTTCTCATCCTCCGGCAGCGGCACCACATCGAGCACGATGGGCTCGGCCATGGCGGGACGTTTCAGCGTGAGTAAGCGCTCGTCTTGCGCTGAGAGAGCGGATTTCTTCACGGGTAACTGGCAACTGCTCAGGGCGAGAAGGCATGGAAGAAGGGCGAGGCGTATCATGTGGAATGGGATACCGATAAAGTAGAACCTTCCGGGCCAAGTCGTCGCCGAAAAAATGCCTCGAAGGCATTCAAAGGCTGGTCCTGAAGGTTTGATGGTTGAAAAGAAGGGCGGGCGGCGTATCACGGGGGGCGCATGTTTTCCCTCCAAAGTAAGAACGTCATCATCACCGGAGCTGGCTCAGGCATCGGTCAGGCCATCGCCGTGCTTTTCGCGAAGCAAGGTGCCCACATCGAGGTGCTCGATCTCGATGAAAAGACCGCTCAGGTCACGGTGGATATGATCACCGCCTCCGGTGGCAGTGCCAAAGCCTCCGCCTGTGATGTGAGTGGCGTGGTCGGTGTGAAAACGCTCTT
The DNA here is from genome assembly GCA_040381795.1 of Verrucomicrobiaceae bacterium. Lineage (GTDB taxonomy): Bacteria > Verrucomicrobiota > Verrucomicrobiia > Verrucomicrobiales > Verrucomicrobiaceae > Prosthecobacter. The sequence goes on from JBEIGR010000005.1 coordinate 14,353, forward strand.
CGACGACATCGCCGCACGTCACGGCGGGAAGATCGACATCCTGGTGAACAACGCCGGTATCGCCCACATTGGCACCGCGCTTTCCACGGCCGAGGCGGACCTAGACCGCCTATATCAGGTGAACATCAAAGGGGTGTATGCCTGTGCCAATGCTGCCCTCGCTCACATGACCGCCCGCCAGAGCGGCGTGATCCTGAATATGTGCTCCATCGCGGCTCAAATGGGCCTGCCAGACCGCTTTGCCTACTCGATGACAAAAGGCGCGGTGCTCATGATGACCTACTCCATCGCGAAGGACTTCCTGAAGCAGGGCATCCGCTGCAATTGCATCGCTCCGGCTCGTGTTCACACGCCATTTGTGGATGGTTATCTGGCCAAAACCTACCCAGGCCGTGAAGCGGAGATGTTTCAAAAGCTCAGCGAGGCCCAGCCCATCGGCCGCATGGCGAAGCCAGAGGAGATCGCCGCGCTGGCGCTCTACCTTTGCAGCGATGAGGCGGGCTTTGTCACCGGTAGTTCCTATCCCATTGATGGCGGCGCGGTGAATCTGCGCTGATGCGGGATGCCTTGACGGATGCCGCCTCCTGCCGGAGCATCCGCGCCATGCTCACCAGCATCCTCACCCTCGCGCTGTTCGGCATCCTGCTGCTCATGCTGGAGACGTTTTTGCCCGGCATGATCGCCGGGACGATCGGCACGCTCAGCCTGCTCGCGGCGCTTTGGCTCACGATGACCGCGGAGGATCTGAATCACTGGAGCGGCAGCCAGAGAGCGGCGCTCGCCCTCGGTATCATCGTGGGAACCTGCGTCATCATGCTAGCGTGGCTCAAATGGTTCGCGGTGAAGTTTTTCCGCCGAGGTTTCATGCTCGAAGCAGCCATTCAGGGAAGCGCGGAGGCTCCGCTGGCTGCCTCGCCGGGTTCGCAAGGCATCGCCATCACCGAATTGCGCCCGTTGGGCCATGCCGAGATCGGCGGGAAGCGCTTTGAAGTGCGCTGCCAGACCGGTCATGCACCCGCCGGATCAAAAATCGAGGTCGTCGCGGCCGAGTTTGGCTCGCTGCTCGTCCGTGCGATTTGAGTCCAAATTTCCACTCTCCCCTTTCTCAACACGCCTCCAATACTCCGCCACTCCACCCTCCCACCTACCATGACACCTCTCGAAATCTTCGGTATCGGCATCGCCATTGTCGTCGCCCTTGTTCTCTTCCTCCTCGTTGCGAAGTTTTTCAATCTCTGGCTCCGCGCTCGCATTGCAAATGCGCCGGTGAGCTTCACCACATTACTCGCCATGTGGCTGCGCGGCGTGCCGAATGCCCTGATCGTCGATACCCGCATCACCGCCGCCAAAGCCGGCATCCCGATCAATACCGACCAGCTCGAAGCTCACTTTCTGGCCGGTGGTGAGGTGACGCACGTCGTGCTCGCCCTCATCGCGGCGGACAAGGCGGGCATCCCGCTCGATTACAACCGTGCCTGCGCCATCGACCTCGCGTGCAAAGGCACTGGCAAGACCGTGCTCGAAGCCGTGCGCACCAGCATTAATCCAAAGGTCATCGACTGCCCGCACCCGGACATGGGCCGTGGTGGCAAGATCGACGCCGTCGCCAAAGACGGCATCTCCCTCCGTGTGCGTGCCCGCGTCACGGTGCGCACGAATCTCGACCGCTTCGTCGGCGGTGCCACGGAGGAGACCGTCGTCGCTCGTGTGGGGGAAGGTATCGTCACCTGCATCGGCTCCTCGGATTCCTACAAAGCCGTGCTCGAAAACCCGGACAGCATCTCCAAGCTCGTCCTGCACAAAGGCGTAGATGCCGGCACCGCCTTTGAAATCCTCTCCATCGACATCGCCGACATCGACGTGGGTGAAAATGTGGGTGCCAAGCTGCAAACGGAGCAGGCCGAAGCGGACAAAAAAATCGCCCAGGCCATGGCTGAAATGCGCCGAGCCGCTGCCGTGGCTCTCGAGCAAGAAATGTCTGCCCGCACTCAAGAAATGCGTGCGAAGGTCGTCGAAGCCGAAGCGCAGGTGCCGCTCGCCATTGCCGAAGCCTTCCGCAACGGCCAGCTCGGCGTGATGGACTACACCAAGTATAAAAACGTCCTCGCTGATACCGAGATGCGCACCAAGATCGCCGGTGATTCGCCCGCCGCGAAGTAAGCGAAGCCATAGCGCCCTCTCGTGATGAATCCGAACCTTCTGCATGCCGAGGTGGACACCGTTCAGGTGGCCATCATCGTGCTCGCGGTGATCTTCAGCTTCCTCAAATGGCTGTGGGAGCAGTGGACCGGCAACAAATCCCAAACGCCCGATTACGGCGAGGAAGTCGATCAACCTGTGCAACCCAGCCGCCCGCCTGTAGAGCAGACTCGTCGAGCCGCCTCTCCGCCGCCGCTGCCATCCACGCCACCTCCGGTTCCCGCCGCACCTTGGGAAGAGATTCGCAAGGCCTGGAAGGAGGTTCGTGAGACGGCCAAGGCTCAAAACCAAAAACCGACACCGCCTATTTCCGCGGCGCAAAAGCGCCAATTGGAGAGCCGCAAGCCGGTGGTGCCTTCCCCACCTCCCGTGCTAGCGCCTGCTCCTGTCGTGACCGCTCCGACATCTCCTGCCTTCGTCCAAAAAGGCATCGAATCTCCCATGATGGCGTCGCTGCGTTCGCTGCGTCATGATCCCGCCGCCATGCGCCGCGCCATCGTGCTCGGTGAAGTGCTCGGGCCGCCGAAGGCGCTCAGTTGAGGATCGCCGCGGCTACATCGCCCATCTTGGCATAAACTTCACGGCCAGCGGCGCTTTGCTGCACGAGATCATCGGCAAAGCGAATGCGTCCCGGTTCAAAGATCGTGATGCAGCAGGAGCCTCCGAAGCGGAAATAGCCTTTCTCATCGCCCTTTGCCACGCTTTGGCCGGGTGTGAAGCTTTGCACGATGGAACCCACGCAGGTGGCGCCGATCTCCAGCAGAAGCACATCACCCAGCGTCTCCGTGCGCAGCAGGGTGATCTCCCGCTGATTCTCCCACAGGATGGATGGCCGCCGCCGCAAGGCGATGGGGCTCACCGAGTAAAACGGCCCTGTGACCACCTTTGAGGCCGCAGGCGTGCCGCCGAAGGGAAAATGAAAGCGATGGTAGTCCACCGGGCACAGCCGGGAGATGAGCATGCTGCCATGCGCGAAGCGTTTTGCGAGGCTCGTATCGCGCAGCAGCGCGGAGAGATCAAAACGCACGCCTTTGACGAAGAGGGCCTCACAGGCCGCGATGTCCGGCAGCACGAGATGCCTTCCATCCGCAGGCAGCGCGATCTCATTTGCTCCTGCCGCGATGGGACGGGCGCAAGGCTTCAGCTTGCGGTAAAAGAACTCGTTGAAGGTGCGGTAGCTCTCCGGGCTATCGGCCAGTTCGCTCACATCCACGCCATACTGCTCGATGAAGGGCTGCACCTTCTCACGGCTCGCCGCCGCATCCATGCGGCTGCCATACCACGAGGAAAACAGGCGGCGCTTCACCAGCGCATGCAGCGGTAGGGAACCGAGTGGATTCTCATACACGAAGCGCAGGAAGCCCTCGCCATAGACGTGCTCGGTTTCGAGGTGGCTGGTGAGGCGGTTGTGAAATTCGATGGGCTGGGCGGGCATGCAGTGGTGGTGCTGAACTACCGCCGATTCTCAAAAACAGCAAAGGCTTGGGTTTTGATCGTTTGAGGTATTCGAGAACTCCCAGTGGAGCGTCTTGGACGCTCCGCCGCATGGCACACTTCGTTGAAGTGGCGACCCCTACGAGAATCGAACTCGTGTCGCATCCGTGAAAGGGATGTGTCCTAACCGCTAGACGAAGGGGTCGTTTTTTGCGGGGCGCGGATCATCGGGGCAAAGCTCGATTTGGCAAGAGAAAATCCTGGATAAAAGATTTTGGCTCAGGCTCGGAACATCGCGCCGAGTTTTTTCCCCAGAATCACCCCGGCAGCGAGGATGGTGACGCCGAGGAAGAGCATCGCCCAGACGCCAAGGGCGCTGGCGATGCTGGGGCCGTTGCCGAGGCCCATCATGAGGGAATAAATGGCCTTGGTGATCGGGAAGTGAGTGGTCTGCTGGGCGAGCACCATGGAATCACTCACCTCCAGCATGGCAAAGGAGAAGGCCAGCAGGCCACCGGCGATGAGATTCGGCATGACGAGCGGTAGCGTGATGCGCCAGAGGGCACGCTCCGGCGTAGCACCGAGGTTTTGTGCCGCTTCTTCGAGCTGCGGACTGACCTGCTGAAAGCCCGCTGCGGCGCTGCGCACTACATACGGCAACCGCCTCACGGCGTAAGCGATCACGAGGAGCAAAACGGGGTCTTCGCCGAGCATGAGCCACGAGAAAGGCTGGCCGGGGCGTGTCATGGCGAGGTAGCCAAAGGCCATCACGATGCCAGGAACGGCCAGCGGCAGCATGGCCATGGTATCGAGCAGGCGGCGGCCCCACAGGCGAGTGCGCACAGAGACATAGGCCACGCCGATGCCGAGCACGAGGGCCACGATGACGGCGATGCAGGAGTATTTGAGACTGTTGGAGATCGACGAGAGCGTGAGCTCATGCCCGAGGGCCTCGCGATAGTGGGAAAAGGTCAGCGAATGCGGGATGACCGTCTGATACCAGTCATTCGAAAGAGAGAGCAAAACGACGCCGAGGTGCGGGACGACGGCCAGGAAGGTCACGAGGGCAAAAAGAGCGGTGACGCCCCAGGCTTGTTTTTGCGGCAGCACCTTCAGTTCGCGCCCGGTGGAGGCTCTTCCGCCCCCGGTGGCGGTGCCGCCGCTGAAGAAGAATTTCCCTGCGGCATAGAAAAGCGTGCTGAAGCCCAGCATGACGGCCACGAGGGCATACGGGAAAGGATTCCCGCTGAGATCATTGATGCCACGGAAGACCTGCACGGCGGTGACACGCTCGAAATCGAACACGAGGGGCACGCCCATCTCCGTGAAGGCCCACACGAAGACAATCGTGCCGCCAGCAAACACGCCTGGCATGATCAGCGGCAGCGTGATGCGCTGAAAACGCCGCCAACCGGTGCAGCCGAGGTTTGACGCAGCCTCCTCCAGCGCCGGATCGAGATTGGCGAGGGCGGCAGCGGTGTTGAGGTAGATGATCGGGTATAGATGCAGGGCCTCCATGAGCACGACGCCGAGCATGCGCCCCTCGCCGAGCCAGTTCACCGGATCTGCCGGGTCCATCAGGCCGAAGGAGATGAGGAAGGCATTCAGTGCGCCTGCCTGGCCCAGCATCGCCTTCACGCCGATGGCACCCACGAAGGGCGGCAGGATCATCGGCAGCAGCACCATGGAATTCAGCAGCCCACGGCCTGGAAAGGCGCAGCGCACTTGCAGCGCCGCCAGCGGCAGGGCGATGACGAGGCTCAGCAGCGTGCTCCAGATGGCAATTTGGAAGGAATTGAACAGCCCCTCACGGTAGAGGGCATTCATGAAGACCTCCGCCACATAGGCGAAGGTGAATCCGCCGCCCGTGCCTGGCTCAATGAAGGCCTCTCGCAGTGCCGCCCAGATCGGATACACAAAAAAGCACCCGAAAAAGACGGTCATCACCACATAGACGACGAGGGAAAGCGGGCGGGACATGGGAAGGGCAGGGGAGCAGTGGAGTGATGGAAGGGTGGAGTATTGGAGTGATGCCTTTCAGCACTCCAAAACTCCATCACTCCACCACTTCGAAAGAGTCGTGCCGGTTTAGCGCAGCAGCCCCGTCTCGACCAGCATTTCCTTCCGTCGCCTCACTCCTGCCGCATCAGCGCATGCTCGCGGTCCCAGACGTAGTAGGCCAGCAGCAGAAAGAAGCCGAAACCGAAGGTGAAGAGCCACACCTCGTGATGAGCTAGCGGATGCATCACGAGGCCGCCGATGTCGCGGAGCAGGGAAAACGGCCGCGTGAGAATGTCCCAACTGTTCCAGCGAAGAATGCGGCCGAGGTAAAGGCCGAAACCGGTCAGCGGCATCACCGCGAGCACCATCGCCCAGCCGAGACGAGGGCCACAATGGCTGGCGATCCATCGCTGCACCAGCCGTAGGGAGTGAAAGCCGATCCAAAGCGAGGTAAAGGCAAAAGCCAGGATCATCACGAGATCATACCACAAGGGCACGCCCACCCTTTGACGCAGGTGAATGAGATCCGTGAGCACATACGGCGCATTGGGGAAGAACAGCAGCCACACCGCGAGCACGGGGATGGCTCGGCTAAAGTGCCGCTGGCGTGGCAGCAGCATGGCAAAGACGAGCGGTAATGCGCCGAGGAAGAGATTCCAAAGCAGGAAGCCGAAGTAGTAGTTCCCGCTCAGGCGCACTCGAATGAGGAAAAGAGCGGCGCAGGAAAGGCAGGCGGCGGCTTTGAGAAGCAGGATGCGAGGAGGCATGCGCAGAGTGTCCGGCCCATGCCATGACTGCGCAAGCCTGTGAGCCGTGCTTCACGAACATTTCACGCAGCTCGTTTCGACGTTGCGAAATTGGCGTCAAATTGCACTCGCATCACAAAGCCAGCACGACGAGACACGCGCCGCCATGCAAAACGCTCCCTCTTCCACGCACAACCAACTCATCGGTTACATTCTCTGGCTCTTTGGCTTCACCGGCTCGCATCGTTTCTATTTTGGCAAGCCCAAGACCGGCATCCTTTGGTTCCTCACCTTGGGCCTTTTCGGCATCGGCTGGCTCGTGGACCTCTTTTTGATCCCGAGCATGGATCGCGATGCCGACCGCCGCTTTGTCGCAGGCCGCATCGAATACTCGGTGGCCTGGCTGCTGCTCACCTTCCTCGGTGTTTTTGGCATCCACCGCTTCTACATGGGCAAATGGGGCACCGGCATTCTCTATCTGCTCACCGGTGGCCTGTTCCTCATCGGCGTGCTCTATGATTTCTGCACGCTCAACACTCAGATCAGCGAGCAAAACTCCCGCAGCGAAGCATCCGCCTGATCATCACGGCACGCAGCAGTCTGCCGGACCATCGCCATCGAAATCGAGGGCCTTCTTCATCTGTTCCAAAGTCTTTTGGCCGATGCCTTTGACGCGCTTTTCCATGTCGTCGGCATCGGTGAAGGGGCGGAGCTTCAGGATGCGGTCGGCGATCTCGGGGCCGACCTCCGGCAGCGTCATCAATTGCTCCCGCGTGGCGGTGTTCGGGTTCACAGGCCGGTTTTGGCCGCGCCAGAGGAGGAAAAGCACCACCAGCACCACGGCGATGCCGCCAGCCACGAGTAGCCACTTTTGCTGACGTGCCTCTGCGGCGGAGCGCTGCTGGCGTTGTTCGAGGAGTTTTTCAAAGGCTTCGCTCATGTGGCGGAGCACAACGAAGCCGCGAGGCCTTCGCAAAGGCTTTTTTCAGCTTCGGGCTTCACAAAGCGGTTTCCGCTTCGTATTCACAGGCTTCATGAAACACGCCGCTCTGCTCCTTTTTGCCTTCACCGGTCTTCTTCACGCCCAGCAGCCCGTGGGCGATGGCAAGGCGGATGACACCGCTGCGCTGCAAAAGCTCTTCGATACCCAGGGCAGCGTGCGTCTGGCCAAAGGCACCTACCGCCTCACCAGCACGTTGAAGGTCGATTTGAGCAAAACAGGCTTCGCCGCGCTTTCAGGTGATGGCACGCCCCGCCTCGTCATGGAGGCAGCAGGACCTGCGATTCATTTCATCGGCACGCACGAGGGCAGCGCCGCGCCGAGCACCTTCAAGTCGCAGGTCTGGGAAAACGAGCGCACACCGATGGTTGAGGGCGTGGAGATCATCGGCAGGCATCCAGAGGCCGATGGCATCGAGGCCACCGGCACGATGCAGATCACGCTGAGCCGCGTCGTCATCCGCGAGTGCCGCCACGCCACCCACTTCACCACGCGGAACCGCAATGTGCTCATCAGCGCCTGCCATTTCTACCACAACACCGGCATCGGCGTCTTTTACGACAACGTGAACATCCATCAGACGAACGTCATCGGCAGCCACATCAGCTACAACGGCGGGGGCGGCATCGTCTCCATCGGCGGCAACGTGCGAAACCTCCACATCGGCACCTGCGACATCGAAGGAAACCATGCCGCCGAGGGCAAACCGGCCGCCAACATCCTGCTCGACTCCACCGGCGGCTCCATCGGCGAGGTAGCCATCACTGGCTGCACCATCCAGCACACGAACAAAGCACCCGATTCCGCCAACATCCGCATCCTCGGCGCCGGCACGGATTCCTCCCTCGAACGCCGCCAAGGCCGCCCGAGCACTCGCGAAGGCAATGTCACCATCAGCGCCAATGTCTTCTCCGATGTGCAGGTCAATATCGAGATCCGCGAATCCCGCGGCGTCGTCATCACCGGCAACACCTTCTGGGAAGGCTTCCAGCACGATTTGATCGTCACCGACAGCTCGAACGTCATCGTCAGCGCCAACAACTTCGACCGCAACCCTCGCTACCTCGTCAACGGCTTCGACAACGCCGAGAAGAACGGCCTTGTCTTCCTCCGCTGCGAAAACTCCAGCGTGAGCGACAACACCATCTCCGGCGTCTGGAAAAAACGAGCCGCCCTCGACATCCAAAGCTGCGACCGCTTCCGCGTCTCCAACAACAGCGTGCTCGACAGCGATGGCGCAGGCATCCGCCTCGAAAAAGTGACGAACAGCTCCGTCATCGGCAACCTCGTCCGTGACGATCGTCCCCTCGAAAAGCGCAGCAAGGAGCCCTCCATCGCCGTCATCGGCGGGAAGGCGAACATGATTGAGCTCAACAACCTGCAAAACAAGCTGGTGGCCCGTTGAATCCAGCGTGGCGGATGATAGCCTGCCCGCATGAGCCTCCAGCAGCCCCGCATCGAAGTCAGCATCAGCACGCAAACCCTGCGCCTTTTTGACGGCATTCGTCTGGTCCGCGAGTGGCCCTGCAGCACGTCGAAATTCGGCCTCGGCAGCTTGGAGGGTAGTAACAAGACTCCGCTGGGCAGCTTCATCGTCAAAGAGAAGCACGGCGAGGGCGCGGAGAGCGGCACCATCTTCAAAAGCCGCCAGCCCGTGGGCCTGTGGACGTCCGGCATGGACACGAAATCCGATTTCGTGCTCACTCGCATCCTCTGGCTTCACGGCACCCAGCCGCACAACGCGAACACCTACTCGCGCTACATCTACATTCACGGCACCAACGACGAAAAATCCATCGGACGCCCTGCCAGCCACGGATGTGTGAGGCTTCACAATCGTTCGGTGATCGAACTCTACGACCTTGTCCTCGTCGGCACGCCCGTGTGGATCGGTGAGTGAGACCTTTGCTCCTCCTCGTAGCGGTAGCGGGAAACGTGAGTTTTCCGAAGTCCATCGGCAGGCTGACGCCAGCCGCTACGAAGTCCGTTTGTGCTCCCCGTAGCGGGAAACGTGAGTTTTCCGAATTCCATCGGCAGGCTGACGCCAGCCACTACGAAGTCCGTTTGCGCTCCCCGTAGCGGGAAACGTGAGTTTTCCGAATTCCATCGGCAGGCTGACGCCAGCCGCTACGATCTCGTGTTCTCCCCGTAGCGGAAAACGTCAGTTTTCCGATGTCTCCTCAAACACATCCGCCACCGGCGCTTTCTCCTTCACCCAGGCCAGCGCCTCCTCTTTGGTCGTGAGCGTCCCTTCGAGTTGCAGCGTCTGGATCGCATTCAAAAGGCGCCCCAGGGCCGGTCCAGCATGCCAGCCGAGTTTGATGAGGTCAGCACCATTGATGAGCCTCGGCGGCACGAGCGGTGCCTTCGAGAATTCCTCCCGCTTCGCAAGCACAAACTCATAGTTATCGAGCTTCCCGTTACTGCCCAGGCAGTCCACGCGATGCAGCGCCAGCTCATCATCAAAGCTGGCACGGCTCATGAAGCGCTTCAGCGTGGCGGTGCGCATCTTTTTCACCTCCATGAAGGTCATGTGATGCTCCACCGCCACCACCGCTGGCTCGATCACATCGTTCGGAAACTTCATCCGCCGCATGATCTCGCCCGTCATCTCCGCGCCGAGCTTGTCGTGACCATTGAAACGAATGCGCCCCGTGTCGGCATCGCGAGTCTGCGTAGCCGGTTTGGCGATGTCATGCAGCAGCACGCTCATCACCAGCGGCAGGCTCACCTGCGCGGGGAGCAGGCTCAGCATCAGGCGTGTGTGAATGAAGACATCGCCCTCCGGGTGAAACTGCGGCGGCTGCTCGCAGCCTTGCAGCGCCAGGATCTCCGGCAGGATGTGCTGCATCAGGCCGGAGTTCACCAGTAGGTCAAAACCGCGCACGCGGTTCTCGTGCAGCATGATTTTGACGAACTCATCGCGGATGCGTTCGATGCTCACGCTGGTGATTTTATCCGCCAGGCCGCAGACCGATTCCCAGGTGGCATGCTCGATGTCAAAACCGAGCACCGTGGCAAAGCGAACTGCCCGCATCAGCCGCAGCCGGTCTTCCTCAAAGCGCTGCGCTGCCACGCCGATGGCGCGTAGAAGCCCCATTTGGAGATCTTTTTCGCCTCCCACATGGTCGATGAGCTTTTTGGCCAGCGGATCATAAAACAGGCCGTTTACCGTGAAATCACGCCGCTCCGCATCCATCTCCGGTGTGGAAAAAACCACGCTGTCCGGGCGGCGACCGTCCGAGTAGCTCCCATCGCTGCGAAACGTGGCCACCTCCACAAAACCATGCTCTCCAGCCCGCACGACCACCACGCCAAAGTGCGCTCCCACCGTCTTCGAGCCTGGAAAAAGCCGCACCACCTCCTCCGGCGTCGCGCTGGTGGCCACATCATAGTCCTTTGCCTCGCGGCCCAGCAGCATGTCCCGCACACAGCCACCCGCCAGCAGCGCCGTGTGGCCTGCGGCGGTGAGTTTCTCGATGATCTGGATCGCTTTCTCTCGCATCCCCGCACCTTGGCAGGGCCGCCCGCCTTTGCCAAGCATTGGCCCATAGCTTCCTCGCGATCCCAGTTAATAGAGGGTGGCTTCTACTTTTTTGCCGCTTGCTTTGTCTAGGCTTTTTGTCCCTTTCCCGGCCCTTTCACGAATGCTTATCGAAACAATGTGTTCCCGTGCCACGGACGAACGAAACTTTCCGAACACGTCCTGGACGCTGATCCGTCAGTCGCAGGATGTGGCGGACCCGGTTGCTATGGCGGCGCTGAATCGACTCGCACGGGCGTATTGGCGGCTGCTGGTGGTTTTTGCCCGTTCGTCCGGGCTGCATGAGTCGCAGGCGCAGGACGAGATGCAGCGGATGTTTGAGAGCATCCTGTCGCGGGACTCGCTGCGGACAGTGATGCCGGGGGAGAGCCGTTTCCGCTCGTTTTTGATCCAGTGCCTGCGGAATACGATGATTTCGTCCCACCGGGATGAGAATCGCGAAAAACGCGGCAGCGGCGCAGCGCACGAGCCGCTTGAAAATCATGACGGGATGGCGGACGCGGCGGCGGAAAGCCCGGAACTGGCCATGGACCGGGCGTGGGCGGCCGAGGTGTTCGAAATGGCTTTCAAGCGGCTGGAGGAGGACGCGGTGGAGCGTGGACGCGGGGAGATTTTTGCGATTTTGAAGCCGATCCTGCGTGGGCGGTCCCCCCAAGGGTGGCTACTCGGCGCTGGCGGAAAAACTCCGCGTACCGGAGGGCACGGCGCGGAAGATGGTTTTCGATTTGCGTGCCCGTTTGGGCGTGATGATCCGCCAGGAGGTGGCGGTGACGGTGGCGGACCCTTCCGAGATGGAGGGCGAGCTGGAGTACCTCATCGGGCTGCTGTGAATGATTCCTGCTTATTGACCCAACCATGGTGATCTCCTCCACATCGCTCCGCTCGCCTCACTGCGCAGCCCCCGTGGGGGCGTGCAATGCAAGGCTTAAGCCTTTTACAGAACAGAAGTTACACCCCCGAGGGAAATGCTTGTCTGCACGATTCGTTTCTTGACACCTATTTCTTCTCCTCCATGTCGAATCCTCTTGCATGTCCGCCGATCAATCGACGCCTCGATTCCCCAGCAAGCCGCTGTTTCCCAGTACGCCGTGGTCGTTGATCGTCGATTCGCATGACGAGGGGAATCCGCGGGCGATGGCGGCGCTGGACCGGCTGGCGCAGGCTTACTGGCGGCCGCTTTATGCTTGTGTTCGGGCGATGGGGTTTGCGCATGCGCAGGCGGAAGATGAGGTGCAGAGGATGTTTGAGCGACTGCTTAATAGGGAAACCCTGCGAACCGTGGCTCCGGGGCAGACGAGGTTTCGCTATTTCTTGCTGACCTGCCTGAAGAACTCGGTGTCGTCCTCCCGACGGATGCATCTGGCGGAGAAGCGTGGGGAGGGCGTGGTGCCGGACCGACTTGAGGATTCGCCCGAGGCGATGGCAAAGCAGTCGGATGGTCCGGATACCTCACCTGAGGCGGCGATGGACCGTGCGTGGGCACAGGAGGTTTTCGAGAGGGCGTTTACGCTGCTGGAGGAGGATGCGGTGAAGCGCGGGCGCGAGGCGCAGTTGGCGGTTTTGCTGCCGTTGCTGCGCGGGGCGTTTCCAGATAGCGGCTATGCCAGTCTGGCAGCGCGGCTGGAGGTGAGCGAAGGCGCGGCGCGGAAGATGGTTTTCGATTTGCGGGCGCGGCTGGGCCTGCTGATCCGCAAGCAGGTGGAGGCGACGGTGGTGGACCCTGCCGAGGTGGATGAAGAACTGCGGCACCTGCTTTCGCTACTTTAGTGGTAACGACCTTTGGTTGATTGCGCGTCTTTATCCTGCCCCACCCATGCCCTCTGAACCTGATGCTCCGCCCACCTGCCCGAACTGCGGGCGGCCGAGGCGCGTGGTGGAGGAATGCCTGCATTGCGCGATTTCGAGTGCGCTGGAGGCGGTAAAGGAGTCGCCTCCGGAGATGGAACTCGGCGAGGAGGAGGGCGGATTTGCAAGTTTTGCGGAACCTAAGCTGCCGGCTCGTCTGGGGCGCTTTCTGCTGCTGTCCCGTCTGGGGCATGGCGGCATGGGCACGGTGTATGAGGCGGAGGATGTGGAACTGCAGCGCGTGGTGGCGCTGAAAATGATCCGCAGCCAGCACTTCGCTGGCGCATCGGAGAAGCAGCGGTTCAAACGGGAGGCGCTGGCGACGGCGAAGCTGGATCATCGGCACATCGTGCCGGTGTATGAGACGGGCGAGATGGACGGCTGTCCGTTTTTGACGATGAAACTGATCCGCGGCGGCACTTTGGCGGATTTGATGAGCCAGGGGCCCTTGCCTGCGGATCAGGCCGCCAGCATTCTGGCGAAGGTGGCAGCCGCCTTGCAGCATGCGCACGACCACGGGGTGCTGCACCGCGATTTGAAGCCTTCGAACATCCTCATCGATGAACAGGGCGAGCCCTGGCTGACGGATTTTGGTCTGGCACGGCTGCGGACGGGTGCGCCGCATGAAACGCTCCATGGCGCACAGATCGGCACGCCGATGTACATGGCTCCGGAGCAAGCCGCAGGCCGCTCGGACGAGGTGGGGCCGGCGACGGATGTGTGGGCGCTCGGCGTGCTGCTGTATCAAATGCTCAGCGGACGCACTCCGTATGATCAGGGTGAAAACCTGGCGGTGATCCAGCGGGTGATCTCCGAGCCGCCGCCGAGGCTGGAGGCATCCACGCCGCGCGAAAAGGGGTTGGCGGCGCTGATCGAGCGTTGCTTGCAGAAAGAACCCGCCAAGCGAATGCCAAGCGCGGGCTTCCTAGCGGAGGAACTGGAACGCTGGCTGGAGGGCGGTCGCCTGCTCACGCAGAAGCGCGTGCGAAAGAGGCTTCTGGTCAAACTGGCGGCGATGCTGGCTGTGGCAGCAGCATTGGCCGGATGGTGGCTGTGGCCGCCTGCGGATGATTATGTGATTTCCCGTCAAGATGGCGTGCTGGTGATCACGAGCCGGGGAAAAGAGAACGGGTGGCTGAACCTGATCTCTTCATCTGAGACGGGCACGCTAACAGCGGCGGCCGAGGGGAGGCGTTTCCGGGTGGATGGCGCTCTGCGGATGGAGGATTCGGGTGCTCTGCCGCTGAAGGGGCTGCGCCGGTTGGTGATCGAGTCGGGCGATGCTCGAGACGATCTGAAATTCCGCGGGAAACTGATTCTCGACAAGGACGCCAGTCTGGAGGTGCGGCCGGAGACGGCACCAGGAGGCTACTGCGAGGTGTATGTGGATCAGCGGGCCGAGGTGCGCACGAGCGGCACCGGCAGCATTTCCTTCCAGGGCACGGCGGGCATCACAGTGGACACGGACGCCGTTTTGGAGGTGGAGAACGGGCCTTTGAATTTGTCCGGCAACTGGCCGCGCGGCTCGGTGGCGAAGTCATTCAGTGGGGTGATCATCGAGGGACCGGTGCAGAGCACGGGGACCGGCGTGGTGACGGTGCGCGGGCGAGGCGGCAACCAGCCGAAGAACCTGGGGGTGGCCATCGCCGGTGGCCGGGTATCGGGTGGACGGTCGGGATCATCGGTGACGGTGGAGGGTGAAAGCGGCGCAGGCGGCGGCAGTCAGGCGGGTGTGAGTGTGATGACCAGCGGCCAGATCACCTCCCTCGGGGCTGACGTCTGGGTCAAAGGCCGGGGACATGGGGACGGCTCCGGTGCGATGAACTACGGCGTGGATGTGCGGACGGGGGGAGAAATCTCCGCCGGAGGGCCTGGCAAGGTGCAGGTGGAGGGGATCGGCGGACGCGGCAGCCGCGGAGCGAACATCGGCGTGCATGTTCTTTCCGGAGGGCGGATCCTCAGTCATGGTGGTCCTGTGGTGGTCTCTGGCACGGCGGGTGAAAACGGCGTGGGCGTGCGACTGAGTGAAGGCAGCATCCGTGCGGGAGGCCGCGGCAGCGTGTCAATCACTGGCACGGGCTCGCTCAACGGCGGCAAGATCGAGGACGCCTACGGGGTGGAACTGCGCAAGAAGCCGGGAACGCTCATCACCACGGAAGGCGGGGAGATTTCCATCACGGGGAAAGGTGGCAGCGCCGAGGCGGCGGATATTCTGGTGGCCGCAGGTGTCCAGATCACCACACAGGAGCATGGCGGCAAGATCACGCTGAATGGAGAACGGCAGAGCCTTGCGCCAGGCAGTGTGAAAGAGGGCGTGGTGGCGGGAGAGGGGCCGAAGCCGGACTGGATCGTTTTCCAGAACGCGGGCGTGCTGCGTGTGCAGGACAACACGGACCTCGGTGGCGTGCTCGGCCTCCAAGAGACCGCCCCAGGACAGATCGAGCTGATTTTGGCACCTGAATCGGTGGTGCTCATGCCGGATTCCAGCCGTCTGAGTGGCGGCACGGTGCCGCTGTCGCTTGCGGGCATCCAGCAGTTGCATTTGCATCTCGGCGATGGGGATGACCGGCTGGAGTTTCATGGCTTTACCGGCGATTCATTCCCTTCGGTGAGCGTGGATGCCGGTCCGGGAGACGATTTAGTGCAGTTTCGCGGCCTGCTTTCACTCGCCGAGGACCAGAGTGTGCATCTGGAACTGCACGATGATGCGCCGGAGCCGGGGGCGGACAGCGTGGAGATGAGGTCGGGGTCGAGCATCGTCACCCGAGGAAAAGGGGCCATCACGATGCGGGCGAGCCGCAAGATCCTGCTGACCGATGCCATCCTGAGAACCATGGACGGGGATATTACTTTGGAGGCCAATCAACAGGCGCGGGCGAGCACGGGGAATTTCAGAGGCGTGGACCTCATCGGCAGCCAGTTGATCAGCGAGGGCGCGGGCGGCATCGCGATCAGCGGGCGCGGCGGAAACGAGGGAAATTTCCAATTTGGGATCAGCGTTGGCAAAGCCTCTGTGATCCAGGGGGGCAGCTCAGGCCGCGTCAGCCTGAAGGGTGCTGGCGGGGACAACGGACTCAACGATAACAGCGGTATCGCCCTCAAGGACAAAGACTGCCAGATTCTGAGCCGGGGCGCGGACATTGAGTTGCATGGCA
>JBEIGR010000006.1:0-27423 GCA_040381795.1 Verrucomicrobiaceae bacterium
AAGCATGAAATCCCTCCGCACCGCATTCCTCGGCGAACTCGTCGGCACCTTCATCCTCACCTTCTTCGGTTGCGGCGTCGTCGCGGCCTCGGTGACGACTGGGGCGCAGTCGGGCGTGTTTCAAGTGGCCATCGTGTGGGGCATCGGCGTGGCGCTGGCCATCTACAGCACGGCGGCGCTCAGCGGAGCGCATTTGAATCCGGCGGTGACCGTCTCGCTCGCGGTGCATCAGCGTTTTCCATTCGCACGCGTGCTGCCCTACATCGTGGCGCAGCTCTGCGGTGCCTTTTTGGCTGCCGCCACGGTGTACGTCTTCTTCGCGGATGCGTTGAGCATCCACGAAGCTGCCAACGGCCTCACCCGCGGCCTTGCTGGCAGCGAAGGCTCCGCGATGGTGTTTGGCGAGTTCTTCCCGAATCCCGGCGGCAAACCGCTCGCCGAGGCGAAAGCAATCGTCACGCATCTGCGAGCCTTTGGCATCGAAGTCATCGCCACCGCCGTTTTAATGCTCGTCATCCTCGCCGTGACCGATGAACGAAACAAAGAACGCCCTGCGCATCACGCGCCCGTGCTCATCGGACTCACCGTCACGCTGCTCATCTCCATCTGCGGACCACTCACGATGGCCTGCTTCAATCCAGCCCGCGATCTCGGCCCGCGCCTCTTTTCCGCCGTCGCTGGCTGGGGCAGCGTGCCCTTCACCGCGAACGGCATCGGTTGGATGACCGTTTACATCGTCGCTCCGGTGCTCGGTGCAGTGCTGGGTGGCTTGGCGCATCGCCTGCTGCTGAAGCCCGGCTATGCCGAGGGCTCATGATCAGAGCTGAATCTGCATCGCCTGGGCGGCGCGGTGCGCTTTCGCACGGGCTTCGTTGATGTTTTCAGCACGGGCAAGCGTCACCGCCATGCGGCGCTGACCGCTGACGTTCGGTTTGCCGAAGAGGCGCACCTGCGTGTTCGGTTCGGCGAGCACTTTGTCGAGACCGCCGAAGCGCACCTGGCTCGATTCACCTTCGACAAGCACGGCGCAGCTCGCACTGGGGCCATGCTGGTGGATGTTTGGAATCGGCAGGCCGAGGATGGCTCGCACATGCAGAGCGAACTGACTCAAATCCTGCGAGATGAGCGTGACGAGGCCGGTGTCATGCGGACGAGGCGAGACCTCGCTGAAGATGACGTCATCGCCTTTAATGAACATCTCCACGCCGAAGAGTCCGCGACCGCCAAGAGCACCGGTGATGGCTCCGGCCATGTGTTCGGCGGCTTCGAGAGCCTTTTTGGACATCGGATGCGGCTGCCAGGACTCGCGGTAGTCGCCCTTGATCTGCGTGTGGCCCACCGGCGCACAAAAAGAAGTGCCTCCGGCATGACGGACGGTGAGCATGGTGATCTCGTAGTCGAACTCGACGAAGCCTTCGACGATGACTTTGCCCTTGCCGGCTCGTCCGCCTTCCTGCGCATACTTCCAGGAGTACTCGATGTCCGATGCGGTTTTGACCACGCTCTGGCCTTTGCCGCTGCTGCTCATGATGGGCTTCACCACGCAGGGCATGCCGATCTTTTCAATGGCCGCACGAAACTCCTCCTCGGTGCTCGCAAACACATACGGCGAGGTCTTGAGGCCCAAATCCTCGGCGGCGAGACGGCGGATGCCTTCGCGGTTCATCGTCAGCTTCGCCGCCCGAGCTGTGGGGACGACGTTGAGGCCCTGCGCTTCGAGTTCCACGAGTGTGTCGGTCGCGATGGCTTCGATCTCCGGCACGATGAGCGAGGGATTTTCCACCTCGATGAGACGGCGCAGCGCCTCGCCATCGAGCATGGAGATCACATGGCTGCGATGCGCCACCTGCATGGCGGGGGCGTTGGCATAGCGATCGACGGCGATGACCTCGCAGCCGAGGCGTTGCAGCTCGATGACGACTTCTTTGCCGAGTTCCCCGGAGCCGAGGAGCATGACTTTGGTGGCGGTGGAGGAAAGAGGGGTGCCGATGGTGGCCATGCGTGGATGTAGGCAGGGAAGGAAAGGCCTTCAACCGACCATTCAGCCCTCTTTGGAAACGAGCCGATATTTGAACCGCTCGTCAAAGACGCCGCCTGCATGCTGATCACAGCATTTTTTGCACGCGACGGGCTTGCGAAACTTCTTCACACGCCGCGCCACCTGCTGGCAGGACGGGCAGGCATAGACGAGCTTTCGATGCACTTCTTTGCGAGGCAGCGGCAGCGTGTGGCGGGCACGTTCACCGGGAATGCCTAGATCAGTGCAGGCCTGCCGCCATTCCGTGCCGTGTGGCTCGATGCGGCGTCCGCTGCGATGGTAGGCGATGAGATGCGCCAGCTCGTGCTTCAAAGTGCGCTCCACCTGACCTTCGAAATCCCGCAGTCGCGGATTCAGCTCGATGCGCCAGTGCGGGTAATGCGCATAGCCAGCGGTGCTGCGCAGCCTGGTGTTCCATTCCACTTTCAGCAGCCCTTTGGCACCTGGCATGCCGAGCTGCTCTAGCCAGGCTCCGGCCTGCGCTTCGAGTTCCTCATCACGCACGCCCACCAGCTCCACCTCGGCCTTCTTCGGCTCCGGTGCAGGCGCAAACTCCCGCAGGGTGCGGATCGGCGCTCGTTTGGGCGAGGCGGTGAAGTCAAAGAAGAGCTGCGAGAGACTCAGCATGGCCATGTCACCTCTTCTTTTTCTCCTTCACCTGATGTGACTGCTCGCCGAGTGCATACAGCATGTCTGGCGACACCGATTCGAGGATGAAAACATTCGCACCGATGGTGCTGCGAGCACCGATGACGGTATCACCACCCACGATGGTGGCATTGGCATAGACGGTGACGTAGTCTTCCAGCGTGGGGTGACGCTTCTTGCCACGCAGCGCCTGCCCGGCGGCCAGCGAGCGTGCCACAAGACCCACGCCTTGATAAAGCTTCACATGATGGCCGAGCGTCGCCGTCTCGCCGATGACCACGCCGGTGCCGTGGTCGATGAAGAAGTGCGTGCCGATCTCCGCGCCGGGATGGATGTCGATGCCCGTGCGGCCATGCGCCCACTCCGTCATCATGCGCGGGATGAGCGGCACGTTCTCTTTGTAAAGCACATGCGCCGTGCGCTGGATGGCGATCGCCTCCAGGCCTGGATAGGCGAGGATGATCTCCTCAAAGCTGCATGCGGCCGGATCGCCCTCGAAAGCAGCCTCCACATCCGTTTGCAGCAGCGCCCGCACCTTCGGCAGCGCCAGCATGAAGCGGCAGACGAGGCCTTCGCTATCTGCGGGAGCCGTCTCGCCATTCAGACGCACCGTGCGGCGCACCTCGATGTTGAGCCGCTGCCGAATGCTTGCCACCAGCTCATGCGTCATGAGCTGCAGCTCGTCCGAACTCACGGCCTCCTCGGAGAAGAAACCAGGAAAAAGCACATGCAGCAGATCCTCGCAAAGCGACGCGATGGCCCGCTTCGAAGGCAGGTTCCCGCAATCGACATGGTTGATCCCTCCGACCTCGCAATACGAGGTCATGAGGCTGGTGACGATCTCATCCTGGCGGCAATCCATGTCGTCTGCGATACCGTGCCGCGAAGTGGATTCAAGCGCCGTGCATGCAGTGTGAATAAGTTGAGGCGCAAGAATGGCCTTCGTCCTCGGGTTTGAGTGCCTCCATGAAGTTTCCGGCCCTCTTTTTCCTCCTCGCACTCTCGGCGCATGCCCAGCAGCTCACGCTCAAAGTCACCACGGATCGTCCTGAGGCGATGTACAAGGTCAGCGAGACCGCCACCTTCACCATCGAGGCCTCGCAGCCTGCGGAAGTGACGCTCGTTTTCAGCAAAGATGGCCTCCAGCCACAACCGGCGAAGAAAGTGACGATCAATGCGGGCAAGCTCGCTCTTACCAGCAAGCTCGACGAGCCCGGCTTTCTCCAACTCCGCGCCACCAGCGGCAAAACGACCTCCCTGGCCGCTGCGGCCTACGATCCGCTCCAAATCAAGCCGAGCATGCCCGTGCCGGATGACTTCGATGCCTTCTGGTCGGCGCAAAAAGCCGCTTTGGCCAAAATTCCGCTCAAATCGACGCTCACGCCGGTCACGACAGCGATGAAAGGCGTGGAGGCTTTTGATCTGCAAGTCGAGTGCCTCGGCGGAAAACCCGTCTCCGGCTACTTTGGCCGCCCACAAGGTGCGAAGCCGAAATCTTTGCCCGCCATCCTTCAGGTGCATGGTGCGGGTGTGCGCAGCTCCGGCCTGGGCAGCGTGAGCTGGGCGCTCAATGAAGGCGGCATGCTCTCGCTCGACATCAACGCCCACGGCATCCCGAACGGCCAACCGGCCGAGTTTTACACGGCGCTGCAAACTGGCGAGTTGAAGGATTATTCCAAGTCCGGCAGCAAGGACCGCGAGACCGTGTACTTCAAAGGCATGTTCCTGCGCCTCATCCGCGCCATCGACTTCCTCACCGCGCAGCCGGAGTGGGATGGCAAGACGGTCATCGTCTTCGGCAGCAGCCAGGGCGGCTTTCAGGCCTTCGCCGCGGCTGGACTCGATGCACGCGTCACCTTCATCTGCGCCGGTGTGCCCGCCGGTTGCGACCACACCGGCAGCCAGGCGAACCGCATCAACGGCTGGCCCAAAATCGTCCCAAATGGTCCCGATGGCAAACCAGACGCCGCCGCGCTGCAAGCCGCCCGCTACTTTGACTGCGTGAACTTCGCCACGCGCGCCAAATGCAAAGGCGCAGCCGTCACCGTGGGCTTCATCGACACCACCTGCCCGCCCACGAGCGTCTATGCCTCCTACAACGCCCTCCCCGTGCCGAAAAAGATCCACATCGACACCCTCGCCGGCCACACGAACACCCCCGCCGCAGTGAAGTTCATGCAGCAGGCCGCCTTCGAGCATGTTCGGGCGATGAAGTGAGCGATTATGGCGAAGCAAAGTAGTCCTCTCGCTCCGTGAGAGGAACTGAGCGTGTGGCAGGCCGAATGGCTGACGACATACAGGACTGCATCTGTTTGCGAAAGCTTCTGGCTCATCTCGACGGAGCGAGATGGCTACTTTGCTGTCGCCTCCTTCGAAGCTCCGAAAGTTTTCAAACACGGCTTGGCAAAATAGGAAGCTCGTCCTTGGAGCTTCGTCATTCCTTTTCGCGGTGGCAATCCGCAGCGGCATGGCTAAACACTCCGGCCCATCATGCAGCCGAACACGCCCCCGCCAGCCGCCCCCGAACATTCTGAGTCCGAACTCCTCGCCATCCGTCGCACCAAACTCGACGATTTGGTCAAAGCAGGTGTGGATGCCTTTGGCGGTCGTTTTGACACCACGCATCAGCCCGGTGCGCTGAAGGCGAACTTTGAAGAAAACCTCACCGTGAGCGTCGCAGGCCGCATTTTGAGCCGTCGCGAGATGGGGAAGGCCACCTTCTTTGACCTCGGTGACATCTCCGGCCGCATGCAGTGCTACCTGAGCAAGTCCGACGTGGGTGATGAGGCCTATGCGCAGTTCTCCGGCCTCGTCGATATCGGCGATTTCGTCGGCGTGGAAGGTTTCACCTTCATCACGAAGCGCGGGGAGAAATCCATCCACATCAAAAAGCTCACGCCGCTGTCCAAGGCGCTGCGTCCGCTGCCGGACAAGTGGCACGGCGTCACCGACAAGGAGATCAAATACCGCCAGCGCTACCTCGACCTCATTTCCAATGATCGCAGCCGCGAGATCTTCGTCACGCGCAGCAAGATGGTCGCCGCGATCCGCCATTACATGCAGGAGCACGGCTTCATGGAAGTCGAGACGCCGATGATGCAGGACGTGCCCGGCGGTGCCGCCGCAAAGCCCTTCGAGACCTTCTTCCACGCGCTGAACCAGCCGATGTTCCTGCGCATCGCGCCGGAACTGTATTTGAAGCGCCTGCTCGTGGCCGGCTTCACGCAGATCTTCGAATTGAACCGCAACTTCCGCAATGAGGGCATGAGCCGCCGTCACAATCCGGAGTTCACCATGCTGGAAGCCTACTGGGCCTACGCCGACTTCGAAAAGATGGCCGGCCTCGTCGAAGGCATGATCTGTCACCTCGCCGAAAACTTCTGCGGCGGTCTCAAGATCGAACACAAGGACGAAGAGGGCAATGTCACCAAGACCATCAACCTCGCCCGCCCGTGGAAGCGTGCCCGCTACACCGATCTGCTCAAGAGCATCGACCCGAAGTGGTATGACTACACGCCTGAAGAACGCAAAGCCCGTGCGAAGGAACTCGGCGTCGAGATCGGGGCGAACTTCGAGGACTACGAGGTCACCCAGCATGTCTTCGAGCGTCTCATCGAGGCAAAGCAGTTCGATCCGCTCTACGTCACCCATTGCCCGAAGGAACTCGTGCCGCTGGCGAAGCAAAACACCGAGGACGACAGCATCGTCGATGTGTACGAACTCGTCATCAACGGCCAGGAAATCAGCCCCGGCTACTCCGAGCTGAACAACCCCATCGTCCAACGCGAGCGCCTGGAGCACCAGGCCGGCGAAGAGACGCAAAAGATCGACGAGGAGTTCATCCTCGCCCTCGAGCACGGCATGCCCCCAGCCGGTGGCATCGGCATCGGCATCGACCGCCTCATCATGATGCTCACCGGTGCCGAAAGCATCCGCGACGTGATCCTCTTCCCGCAGTTGAAGCGGAAGGATTGATGTGACACCATCCGCGCATCATGAATGCCCTGCTTTCCCTGCCAAAAATCAAAAACCAGACGGCTTTTAATCTAGACCGCTGGGAGGAGATCGGGCGTGATCCCGAGATTCGCCGATGGTCAGGCAAAGTGGAAACCGACCGCTACGGAAACGCGATTATGATGTGCTACGCTGAATTCTCACACGGAGGCAAACAAGCTGATCTTGTGACCCTCCTTCGCATCCATGCCCCTACGGGCAAAGTGACGGTCGAGTGTCCCATCTCGACCAGCGATGGGGTGAAAGCAGCGGATGTGGCCTGGGTGTCGAAGAAGCGCCTCCTTCAGATCGGTGGGCGCACGGCGCTGAAGGCAGCGCCAGAGATTTGTGTGGAGGTCATTTCACCGTCGAACAAACGCGGTGAGATCGAGGAGAAGCGTCGTCTCTACTTTGAGGCTGGTGCCAAGGAAGTCTGGGTCTGTGACAAGCAGGGACGGCTGACCTTCTTCCTCAAGCAAGCGCCTGAAACCGCCGCTTCCGCCTCGGTGATCTGCCCGAAGATGCCGCGGATGATCGAAGATTGATCTGGCTGTATCGTCGTCACAGATTCAAAGTGGCGGGATGAAGCGCCTCACCTTCGCCCTGTTGTCGTCACTCGCCGTCTCTGCCTCCGCTGCTGAGTCTGAAACGGCTGCGCAGGCGGTGAACAGCCTCGGCCTCGATCTGCACCGGCAGATGCCGAAGACCGGGAATGTGTGTCTTTCGCCTTACTCGATCCAGTCGGCGCTGGGGATGACCTATCTGGGTGCCAGTGGCGTGACGCAGGAGGAGATGGCGCGGGTGCTGCATCTGCCAAAGGACAAAGAAGCGCTCGGAGAGTCGTTTGCGGCGCTGAATGAGGCGTTGGAAGAGGCGCGGAAGAATTCGGTGAAGCAGGTGGAGCAGTCGAAGAAGTATGGCGGCCCTTCAGAAGCGCTGAAGCTGAATGTGGCGAACCGGTTGTTTGGGCAGAAGAGCTATGAATTCCGCGAGACGTTCCTCTCCGGTGTGAAGAGCCACTTTGGAGCGCCGATGGAGCTCATGAACTTCATCAAAAACCACGACGGAGAGCGGCAAGACATCAACCGCTGGGTGGAAAAGCAGACGCAGAAGCGTATTCGCGATTTGATCCCCGAAGGCGGTCTCAGCGCGGATACGCGGCTCGTTTTGGTGAATGCACTGTACTTCAAAGCGGCATGGGCGGATGACTTCAACGTGCAGGCGACGGCTCCGCAGCCGTTTCATGTGAATGGAGCCAAATCGACGGTCGAGGTGCCGACGATGGGCAAGCAGGAGCACCTGCGATATTTGAACGGTCGTGGCTTTCAGGCGGTGACGCTGCCTTATGCGGGCAATGACCTGCATTTCCTGCTCATCGTGCCGGATGACATCAACGGCGTGTCAGACGTGGAAAAGAAGCTGACACCCGAAACGCTGCTGACCTGCTCGAAGTCTGAGTATCGCGAGGTGATCCTGCACCTACCGAAATTCAAGATCACGCCGCCGACGGTGCCGCTGAGTGAGGTGCTGCAAAAAATGGGCATGATGACCGCCTTCAACAAACCGCGAGGTAGCGCGGATTTCGATTCGATGGCTCCAAGGAAGCCGGACGACTACCTCTGCATCTCCGAAGTCTTCCACAAGACCTTCATCGAACTCGACGAAAAAGGCACCGAGGCCGCTGCGGCGACAGCAGTGGCGATGGTAGGCGTATTTGCCATCGTTGAGAAACCAAAGCCCATCGAACTCAAAGCCGACCGACCGTTCCTTTTTGCCATCCAGCATGCGGCGAGCGGCGCGTGCTTGTTTCTTGGCCGCGTGAGTGATCCGAGGTGATCACTTCTTGTCGATGAACTCGATGGCTTTTTTGAGCCACTCGGCTTTCGGGGGCGAGTGGCCTTGGGCGGGGATGTTGAGGAGTTCGACGGCCTTGAAGCCTTCTTTTTGAAAGCCGTTCGTGAAGACGGCCTGCGTGTTGGGGAGGTTGAAGTCCTTTTCTCCGGTGATGAGGACGTAGCGGCATTCCTGCTTCGCTAATTTGACGAAGTCGTCATGCGGGAGGTAACCGAGGCGGAAGGTTTGTTTGCCATCGGGCGAGGCGACATCGGTGTAGAAGTTCACGCCCATGCAGCAGAGGGTGGCGGGGAAGATGTCGGCATAACAAACGCCGAGCATGCTGGCGACGCGGGAGCCACCGGAGAAGCCGGAGACGATGACGCGGGCGGGATCGATGTTGGCGAGCTTTCGGACGTTGAAGTTTGCGTCGATGGCGAGGCGCATGCGGTCGAAGACGCTGCGTGGATTGCCGGATTTATGAGCGCCGATGAAGATGAGCTTCTTTTCGGCCAAAACGGGCTCCCACTCGGCCGGGATGGCCGGTTTGTCGCTGGCGCTGATCCAGATGAAAAGGCCGTGCGGATCACTCTCGCGGTAGTTTTTCGGCAGGAGGATGTCGAAGAGCTCTTTTTTCACGTCGTAGGCCGGTGGCGTCTCGGCGGCACTGAGGCGGAGTTTGACCTCCAGCGCCTCGGAATGCGGCGGGGACTCGTAAAAGGTGATTTGGCTGCGCTGGCCGGGTTTCGGCAGTTTTTCTTCCGCCATGAGGCTGGAGGCCAAAGCGAGTAGTAGGCAAAAAAGGCGCGGGGACATGACGGGTTTAGTTATTCAGTAGGTAGCCGAGTAGATCATGGAATGTCGCTTCATCCATGGTTTGGCCGAAAGTGGGTGGCATGAGCGACATCGGAGTGACTTCGGACTTGGTGATGTCTTTCTTGGAGAGGCGGTGTTCTTTGCCGGTGGCATCGACGAGGAGTTTGATTTCGCCGAGTTCGGCTTTGAGGAAGCCGGCGAAGGTGGTGCCGTCTTTGAGGGTGAAGGTGTGAAGGTGAAAGTGGGCATCGACGTTGCGGTTGGGGTCGAGGATGTCTTCGCAGAGGCGCTCGGGGCCGCGGGTGCCGATGCCGTCGAGCTGTGGGCCGATGAGGCCGCCTTCGCCTTGGATTTGATGGCAGGCGGCGCAGTTCATCTTGAAGACGTTGGCTCCGGTTTCGAGATCGGGCTTGGCTTTGGCGAAGGCGGCGGCGCGGGCGGCGATGAGGGTGTCGAGTTGTTTGCGTTGCTCGGGTGAAACGGGGAGCGGTGGTGGCGCGGGTCGCGGTGGGAGGTAGGTGGCGAGTTTTTCACGCAGGGCGGCCGGGGCGCTGTGCTGGAGCATTGTGGCGAGGGTTTTGAGGCTCTCGCGAGTGCTGTCCTCGCTTTGGAAATCGTTCACGCTGACGACGGCGGGCTCGATGCGGGTGAGGCCGAGCCAGGCGTAGGCTTTGCCGTCGTCGCCATCGATGATTTCGAGGCGGACGCGTTTGCCGGTGTGCTTGGAGAGATCGAACTCAGTGCGGCGGCCGTCGTTGTGTCGCGGTGGGTAGGCGCGGGCGAGTTCGCGATTGGTTTCGGCTTCGACGACGCGGACGAGGTTTTTGTCGTGCGGTTTGGCTGTGGGGAAGCCGCGGTGGCCGTTGAGCCAGAGTGCGAGTTTGGCGGGTGCGTCGAAGGTTTTGGATTTCAGCGTGCCGGTGAGCTTTTCTTCGTCGCCACCACCTTTGGCCATGCTTTGCAAGACGGTGACTTCGCCGCCTTCGGCAAGTTTGCGCGGCTGCAGGGACCATTTGGCGTTTCCGGTGCTGGTCCAGGCAGGCGCGGGTTTTTGTGAAACAGCGTCGAGAAGCTGTTTGGCGAGGTCTTGAGCCCAAGAGAGGAGTTCGGGCGGTGGAGGTGTGCCACGTTCGCTGAGGCCGTCGTGGAGGGCGGTGAGGAGTGGGAGCGGAGTGGTGGAGTTTTGGAGTGGTGCTTGTTTCGCGAGTGCGATGGCCTTGGAAAGCAGCGCGGAATCGCCGTGGCGGGCGATGTGGGTGAGGATGGCGGGAGTGATGGTGTGGCCGGTTTGCAGGCGCTGAAGCAGAAACGAGGCTGCATCAGCGGTCGGCACGGCGGTGGCGATTTCGGTGACGAGCGTGAGGTGCGTTTGCTCGATGTTGGTAAAGGCAGTAGGAAGCTTCAGATGGTCACGAAGGGCGATGCGATAGGCGAGAACGAGGTTGGGATCGGAGGACGGAGCTTTGGCGGTGTTTTGAAGCAGCAAGGGCAAAGCTTCGAGCTTGGGCGAATCGAGTATTTTGGCGAGGATGGCCCGCTGAGTGTTGGGCGAGCTGCTTTCGAGAGCTTTGCGCCAGTCGTTGAGGTCCGTTGATGTGATCGGTTCTCGTTTGGTGGTGCCCGTTTTCTTCACGACTCGCCAGATGCGGCCGCTTGTTTTGTCGCGGCCTTTGTGGTCGAGGGGGACTTCGTAGTGGCCGATGATCTTGTTGTAGAAGTCGGCGATGTAGAGGGCGTTGTCGGGGCCGAGTTGGAGATCGACGGGGCGGAACCAGGGATCATCACTGGTGATGAAGTCGGGCTGTTCGTTGGCCTTGGGCGTGGAGCCGGTGAAGGTGACGTGGTCGTGGTTGACGCGGGAGGTGACGCAGTTGCCGAGGAGGATGTGATCGTCCCACTCGGGGCCCCAGACGCCGCCGTCGAGATAGACGATGCCGCAGATGCCAGTGCTGCCGTGCGTGTGCTGGCACATGACGGGCGCGAAGCCGAGTCCGTCGTGCGGTTTGCCAAAGCTGGGATAGCAGGCGCCGCGAATGAGCTGATACACGGGCGAGCTGTGGCAGTCGGCGCTGTAGAGATTGCCGAAGCGATCCCACGCGAGGCCGAAGGGGTTCACTTGGCCGCTGGTCCACAGCTCCACCTTTGATCCGTCTGGTTTGAAGCGGAAGACGTTTCCGCTGTGCAGTTCGAGGGGCTGAGATGGGTCGGATCGGACGGATCGGTCGGATCTTTTTGGGGAGATGGTGAACGTGGTCGTGTTGTTGAAGCCGTGCGTGGCATAGACCCAGCCGTCGAGGCCGAGGCGGAAGCTGCTGCACATGCCGTGGGTGTCTTTTTCGTAGCCGAGCGGGCCGAAGAGGACCTCGCGGAGGTCGGCGCGGTCGTCGCCGTCGGTGTCGGCGAAGTACCAGATGTTCGGGATGCTGAAGGCGATGCAGCCGGCTTGGTGCTCCGGTTTGTGCCAGGGGAGGACGCCGGTGGGAATGTTTAAGGCGTCGGCGAATACGGTGACTTTGTCGGCGCGGCCGTCGCCATCGGTGTCTTCGAGGATCTTGATGGCATCGCGGCTGTCTTGGACGCGAGTGCCTTGAGGGTCGGACCAGCGTTTTTTGTCGGCGGCGTAGGGATACTCGACGGTGGAGGAGACCCAGAGACGGCCTTTGGCGTCGAAGGCAAGGTTGATGGGCTTGTTGATCTGCGGCTCGGCGGCGAAGAGCTGGACCTCAAAGCCGGGTGGGAGATGCAATGCGGCGCGTTCGGCCTCGGGCGTGAGCGCAGGGGTTTCGCGGATGAGGCGGTCCTTGGGCTCGGCGGCGGCGAGGGTGCCGGTGAGGAGGAGGAAGAGGAAGGGGCGCATGCTTGAGATTACGTTCGGAATCGAGGGAGCTAGCGTGGCGGTGGAATGTCGATTGATGATTGATGATTGATGATTGTTGAAGGGAAGAGGCGTGAAGCGATGAAGCCGGTGAAAAGCACCGTGGCGAAGGGAGCTAGGCCGATTTTGAGGTTGGAGCCGATCCAGGGGAGGGTTTCGCCGCGGTTGAGGGCTTCGGAGGTGAGGGTGAGGGCGGTGAAGTATTTCAAACCGAAGACCCAGCCGGCATGCAGGCCGATAGGAAGCCACAAACGACCGGTGTGGAGTCGCGTGAAGGCTAGGACGGAGCCGACGGCGGTCAGAGTGAGGAATTCGGCGAGGAAGATACGGAGGTCTCCAAAGCCGCTGAAGAGTCGCACGAGCACGGCGAAGCCGCTGTGCCAGCGAACGTCGGCATCGGCGAGTTGCCAGTCGCCCGGTGGTCGTAGGAAGTGGACGATGGCGAAGATGAAGGTACACCAGAAGAAGGCGGTTTTGGGCTTCATGGTGCGCAGCAGGATGCCGAGGAGGGCACCACGAAAAAAGAGCTCCTCGACGATGCCGGCACCAAAAGCAGCGGTGAGGTGCGAGGAGACGCGAAACCAGGCGGCGTCCGGTTTGAGCGTGTAGATGCCGTTTTGGATGAAAAGCAGGCCGAGGCCGAAAAGGAGCCCGGCGGCCAAAAGGAAGCCGGTGAGGCCTTGTTTGAGGCCGGAGGCGGCGGGCGCGAAAGCGGGCAGAACGCTGCGATCGAGCCGGATGGCCTTCAAGAGCGGCCAGATGAGCACGATGGCGAGGACGAGAACGGCGCGGTTGAAGTAGCGGGTGAAGTGGGCGCGTTCGATCTCGCTGAGCAGCCACTTTACGATGCCCCAATCGTGCATGGAGGAGGCGGTGAGCCAGCTTTGCGCCCATTTGCCGAGATCGAAGAGCATCGGCGCGAGCAGGGCACCGCCCACCAGTACGGCGGCGAGGTAGGCGAAGAGCGGCGGCAAAGCGGAGCGTGTGTTGGGTTGCATGCGCAGGCGGACGATTGCATGCTGGCCGCCCACGAATCCATGAAAAAGAACCAGGCGCATGAATGGCACGAACAAATCGAACCCCGCAAGAAGCGCTACGTGCGTGCCTACTGGGACTTCCGGAACTGGGTATGGCACTACCTGATCGAGCCGGAGATGCCAGGCTGGGAGCCTTTGGAAAATCCGACGGACGATGACTGGCTGGCGCTGCGGGATCTGATGTTCCGCAAGTATCAGCGGAAGAAGTACCCGCTGAAGTACATCGAGATGGTGGACAAGGTGCTCAAGGAGAAGGGCTTGAAGGGTGATGAACCTTCGAGCGAGCAGTTGCGGCGGGATTGATGGAGTGTTGGAATAGTGGAGTGATGGAGAATTGGGAAGGCAACACTCCAGCCACGAATCCATTCCTCCACCACTTACGATTGGCTATCTCGCTGGTGGCTGTGTGCGAATTTCCGCGATGAGACCTCCACCGAAGGGGGCGCCAAAGCGGGTGCTGACGGTGACATCGGGGAAGCTGAGCTGCTCACCGCCGGTGTGGCTGCTGGCGCGCGAGATGATGCCGAGGATGGCGGCGAGAAGGGCTCCGCCGAGTAAAACGGCGATGAGGAGGAGGGTGGAACCGCGTTCTTCCTTCGGAAACCACACGGATTGTTTGAGGCGCACGGTTTCGAGCTCTCGCATCTGTTTGGCGACCTGATGGACGATGGTGGTGAGGCGCTCTTCGAGGGTGAGCTGGGTGTTGGCGATGGTGCGGTTCGCCTCAAGGCCGAGAGTGGCGAGGGATGAGGCGGGGTAGCGATTCCAGAGTTCGGGAGAGAGGGAGAAGGCGAGGACATTCGCGGCGCGGTCGTAACCGAGGAGGATGGCGGGTTGATCGCCGCTCCAGCGGATACGGGTGGCCTGTGCCTGGCGCCGCGGGGTGAGGCCTCCGGTGGAGAAGCTGGTGGCGGTGAGCCAGACAGCGCACTTCAAATCCGTGGCGAGGGAGCGAATCTCCTGCGCGAGGGTTTGACGGGAGGCATCGCTGAGGGCGCGGGTGTCGTCGTAGATGCCATCGGCCGGGGCGGGGATGGTTTCAATGGCAGCGGCGGCCCGGGAGGTGAGAAGCACCAGGCACACGAGGGCTTTCCAGAGGCTGGAAAGAGGGGTTGATGGGGCGTGAAAGGTCTGACGGGCCATGTGTGCGTCTATTATAGAGAGGGAGAGGGTTGGCGAGGGCGGATTCCGTGCGGCGAGGTGAGCTTGTGAAACTTTTCACAAAATCGTGTTGCCGCTCTTTCGTGGGCGACGAATAAGTCGCGAACTCCCCCCACTTTCCGAACGCATGCCCACTGTCACCCGAGAATACGAGGCTCCCGATACCGCCGCCAAGGCCGCCCGGCATCTCGAATCCGTGGAAGAGACCACGACGGACATCGTGGGCGAGAAATTGGTCCTCAACATGGGCCCCAGCCATCCGGCGACGCACGGGGTGCTGCGCCTGATCCTCGAACTGGACGGTGAAATCATCACGAAGGCCGATCCCGATGTGGGCTTCCTGCACCGCGGCGATGAAAAGATCGCCGAGAACATGCACTACAACCAGTTCGTGCCCTACACGGACCGCTTGGACTATCTGGCTCCACTCGCTAACAACGTGGCGTATGCGCTGGCCGTGGAAAAGCTGATGGGCTGGGAATTGCCGGAGCGGGGCAAGGCCATCCGCGTGCTCTGCTGCGAACTGGCCCGTATCTCGGCGCACATGCTGGGAGTCGGGGTCTTTGCGATGGATGTGGGAGCGATGACGGTCTTCCTCTATACCTTCACGGAGCGTGAAAAGATCTACAATCTGTGCGAACAACTCACCGGCGCACGCTTCACGACGAGCTACACGCGAGTGGGCGGCCAGACGCGTGACCTGCCGGCGGGTTTTGAGGCTGCTGTGACGACCTTTTTAAACGAACTGGAGCCGGTGATCGATGAGATCGACAAGCTGCTCTCGCGGAACGCGATTTTCATTCAGCGCACACAGGACATCGGCGTGATTTCGCGGGATGAAGCCATCGCGTACGGCATCACAGGGCCGAATCTGCGTGGATCGGGTGTGGAATTCGACGTGCGGAAGGCGCACCCCTACCTCAACTACGAGAAGTATGAGTTCGACATCCCGGTGGGCACGAAGGGCGATTGCTATGATCGTTACCTCGTTCGCATGGAAGAGATGCGCCAGAGCGTGCGCATTGTGCGCCAGGTGCTGAAGAATCTGCCCGGCGGTGCGATCAATGTGGCTGAAGCCAAAGGTTTGCTGCCGAAGAAAGAGAAGGTCCTTATGAAGATGGAGGAGCTCATCCACCACTTCATCATCGCCACGCAGGGCATCGACGCTCCGGCAGGTGAAGTTTATTTCTCCGCCGAAAATCCGAAGGGCGAGCTGGGCTTCTATATCAACAGCACCGGTGGCGGTGTGCCGCACCGCCTGAAGATCCGCAGCCCCTCCTTCCTGAATCTCTGCATTCTTTCCAAGCTGCTGCCTGGCCACATGATCAGCGACGTGCCTGCCGTGCTCGGCAGCCTCGACTTCGTCATGGGCGAGTGCGACCGCTGATTTTTTCACCCCGAACCGTTTTTGACCGACCCACGCATGCCCTTTGAAGTTCCAGCCGAATTGGAGAAGCAGATGGATGAGGCCATCTCGCACTATCCGGTGTCGAAACGCAGTGCTGTGCTGCCGCTGCTGCATCTCATGCAGCATCATTTCCGTTACATCAGCGAGGAAGCAGTGAACTGGGTGGCCGCGAAACTCGGCCTAGAGCCGATTCAGGTGCTCGAAGTGGTCACTTTCTACCCAGGCTTCCGCCAAAGCGCTCCGGGTAAGTATCACATCCGCGTCTGCCGTACCCTTTCCTGTGCCATGGCGGGCAGTTACGAGCTGATGGAGTCGTTTTGCAAAACGGCAAACATCGACCGCTCGCACGTCGATCACCATCACCCGATCGCGGTGAGTGCCGACGGCAAATACAGCATCGAATTCGCCGAATGCCTCGCGAGCTGCGGCTTTGGCCCGGTTTGCATGGTGGAGGACGATTTCTTCGAGAAGGTCGATCCGGCGAAGACGGCTGATTTGCTCGCGAAATACGCGTGAGCATGAAAAAGCGGCGGTTCCGTATGGAGACCGCCGCTGAAGGGCGCGCGATAGAATTACTCGCGCCAGGAGGCAATATCGTCACCGGTCAACTGAACGAGATCTTTACCGATGCTATAGATCGCCACATCCGTGGGAAGGAACTGCGGTGGCGGGCTGACTTGGCTCTGGGAAATTTTGGGGTCCTGATTCATGACATCAGGATTCTGAAGCTTTCGGTCCAGGTTGGTATCGAGCAGCACATAAAAAGGAGAGCCCCACATATCGATCAGGCTGAACGGAGACTGAGTGCCCATCAATCCATTGCGTCCGTTCTTCGCCACTTTGAAGGTAACAAACTCGATGCCCTTTGGGTTGAGATTGATACTGCCGCCACTGCTGCCGCTAGCCGCACCTGGCTGCTGAGCCGCGTCACCCATCAGAGTGTCAATGATGGTGGAGTTTTGATCTGTCAAAATCGGCTGGGCATCATCACCGCCACCGCTGGCGAGTAGAGCTGGGTCGATTGGGTAACGGTTGTATTCGACCTGATAGTTGCTGATACCTGTCTTGAGACTGATGATCGCATTGCGAACCTCAAGCTTGCGGGCGTCTTCCATCATCTTGGGGGCCTGCGAGATGACGAGGCCTGCGAGAACGGCGATGATGGTGATGACGACCAGGAGTTCAATGAGGGTGAATCCTCGCCGGGAGGAGATGTGAGCTGGAGTTTTCATGGGCAATGGGCGGTTTGAGTTGGTGGCGTCACGCTGACGTGGAGTTGGGATACCTTCGACGTATGTGATGACGAATAGCTTTTATCAGGAAAAGAATCCGCACGTCAATAGCCGTGTCTGAATGTCTCGCGCTGGTTCATCACGGTGGTGTTGTGATGCGACACTGAAGTTTTCATTGTCAACAAACGCTTGCATCATATAATCCATCAATATAAATCGGCGATTCCATCCCACTCAAATATCGACAACATACTCGGATCACATTGATCGACCGAAATTAAAACCATGGCTAAACAAGCAACCAGCAGTGCAAAGAAAGTAAAATACGTTTATTCCTTCGGAGCAGGAAAAGCAGACGGTGACGGCTCCATGAAAGCGCTGCTCGGCGGCAAAGGAGCAAACCTTGCGGAGATGAGCCGCATCGGTCTCCCTGTTCCTCCCGGATTCACCATCAGCACGGAAGTCTGCACTTACTTCTACGCCAACAAGAAGAGCTACCCCGCCGAACTTCAGAAGCAGATGGAAGCCGGTGTCACTGCCATGGAAAAAATCATGGACGCCAAATTCGGTGATGCCAAAGGCATGCCGCTTCTCGTCGCGGTGCGCTCCGGTGCTCGTGACTCCATGCCGGGCATGATGGACACCATCTTGAACCTCGGCCTTAATGATCAGACGGTTCTCTCTCTCGCTGCCGCGACCAAGAATGAGCGCTTCGCTTGGGATTGCTATCGCCGCTTCATCCAGATGTATGGCGACGTCGTTCTCGGCGTGCAGAAGACCGAAGGTGAAGACCACGAGCCATTTGAAGTCGTCATCGAAGGCTTCAAACACAAAAAGTATCACAAAGACATCGTCGATAGCGACCTGACCGCTGACGACCAAAAGGAACTCGTCCGCCTCTTCAAGCAGCTCGTCAAAGAGCGCACGGGTCACGTTTTCCCAAATGACCCATGGGATCAGCTTCGCGGCGCCGCTGGCGCTGTGTTCGGTTCCTGGATGAATGACCGCGCGATCGTGTATCGCCGCAAATACAACATCCCCGCCGAGTGGGGCACTGCCGTCAACGTGCAGGCCATGGTCTATGGCAACACGGGTGACGACTCCGGCTCTGGCGTGGCGTTCACTCGCAACCCTGCCAATGGCGTCAACGAATTCTACGGTGAGTTCCTCATCAATGCACAAGGTGAAGACGTCGTCGCTGGCGTTCGCACGCCTGAGCCGGTGATCGAACTCAAGAAGGCGATGCCGAAGCCATACGCTGAGCTTCTCAAAGTTCGCCAGATCCTCGAGAAGCACTTCAAAGACGTGCAAGACGTCGAGTTCACCATCCAGCAGGGCAAGCTGTTCATGCTTCAGACCCGCAATGGCAAGCGCACCGCTGCTGCCGCGCTGAAGTTCTCCATGGACATGGTGAAGGAAAAGCTCATCGACTGGGAAACCGCCATCCTGCGCAATCCAGCCGACCAACTCGAACAACTCCTCGCTCCCGACTTTGATCTCAGCGAGATCAAGAAGGCCAAGGAACTTGCCAAAGGCCTTCCTGCCGGTCCTGGTGCTGCTTCTGGTACCATCTACCTCAACGCCAACCGCGCCGCTGCCGCTGCAGAAGCCGGTGAAACCGTTCTCCTCGTCCGCAACGAAACCTCCCCGGAAGATCTTCGTGGCATGATCGCCGCTGCTGGCATCCTCACCGCGAAAGGTGGTGTCTCCAGCCACGCCGCGCTCGTTGCACGTCAGATGGGCAAAGTTTGCATCTGTGGTGCCTCCGCCGTCGAGATCGACTACGACAAGAAGACCGTCACCATCGCTGGTGAAGTCTTCCATGAAGGAAAAGACAGCCTCAGCATCGACGGCACCGCCGGCACGATCTATGGCGGCAAAATCAAAACCGGCCCGTCCTCCATCGTCACGGGTCTCCTACATGGTGACAAGGCCGCGCAGGCCACGGAGAAGGTGAAGAGCTTCCAGACTCTCATGGGCTGGTGCGGCAAAGCTGCCCGCCTCCAGGTCCGTACGAACGCGGACAATCCTGAGCAAACCGAAAACGCCATCGCGTTCGGTGCCCAGGGCATCGGCCTCACCCGCACGGAGCACATGTTCTTTGAAGGTGACCGCATCGACGCCGTTCGTGAGATGATCCTCGCCGACAACGTCGCTGATCGCGAAAAAGCCCTCGCTAAGCTGCTTCCTTATCAGCGTGAAGACTTTACCGGCATCTTTGAATCCCTCAAAGGCCTGCCTGCGACCATCCGCCTGCTCGACCCACCCCTTCACGAATTCGTTCCGCATGAGGAAGCCGCTCAGGCAGACCTTGCAAAGAAAATGGGCGTCTCCGTTGAAAAAGTGAAGTCCCGCGTCGCCGCTCTGCATGAGTTTAACCCCATGCTCGGCCACCGCGGCTGCCGTCTTGGCATCGCCTACCCGGAAATCACCACCATGCAGGCTCGCGCCATCTTCGAAGCCGCCGCTGACGTGGCGAAGAAGAAGATCAAAGTGAAGCCTGAGGTCATGGTCCCGCTCGTCGGCTTCAAGAAAGAGCTCGACCTCCAGGTGGAAATCATCCACCGCGTCGCCAAGGCCGTCATGGCCGAGAAGAAGATCAAGTTCAGCTACATGGTCGGCACCATGATCGAAGTTCCCCGCGGTGCCCTCACTGCGGACGAAATCGCTCACACCGCTGAGTTCTTCTCCTTTGGCACGAACGACCTTACCCAGACAGCTCTCGGCATCAGCCGTGACGACATGGGTTCGTTCCTCATGCCCTACACGGAGAACGAAATCTTCAAAAAGAACCCCTTTGCCACGCTCGACGTCACCGGCGTCGGCCAGCTTATCCAGACCGCCATCACCAAAGGCCGTAGCACACGCCCCGACATCAAGTTGGGCATCTGCGGTGAGCACGGTGGCGATCCTGACTCCGTGAAGTTCTGCCACAAGGTGGGCCTGAGCTACGTCAGTTGCAGTCCTTTCCGAGTCCCCGTCGCCCGCCTCGCTGCTGCGCAGGCCGCCATCGAGGAAAAGCGAGCCGCCGCCCAGGCTGCCACCGGTAAAAATGTCCGTGGTTCCAGTTCTGCTGGTGCCTCGGCAAAACAAAACAACAAAGCAACCAACAACAACAAGAGGACAAACACTATGGCTAAGAAAGCTGCAAAGAAAGCCGCCAAGAAGGCTGCCAAGAAGGCCCCTGCTAAGAAAGCCGCCAAGAAGGCTGCCAAGAAGGCCGCGAAAAAGAAGTAACTACACGGCGGCTTTAGCCGCTGTAACGGATTAACCTCCGTGAACAAAAGCCCTGTGGGGGAAACCTCACAGGGCTTTTTGTATTCTGACGAGGGCATCCTCAATGAGACGCTGCCGGCATGGACAAGCCCGCGGCGCTGAACTAGAGCGCAAGTGTGTCTCCCGCTGCTGCTACCACGATCTTCCCGCTCCTTGCCGCTCTTCTTTATGCCTTTGGAGCCCTGGTGCTGAAGCGCTCCAGCGATCTCGGCGTCGGTTTATGGCGCACCACTTTTGTGGCGAATATTATCGTCGCGGCATTGTTTTCATTGCTCTGGTTGCTCGGTGGTCCGCCGGTGGAAAAAGAACTGCTGTGGCAGCCGGGCATCATCGCCATGTGCCTCTTCGTCGGGCAGCTCTCGCAGTTTCTGGCCTTGGAAAAAGGGGATGTCTCCGTGGCTGTGCCGGTGTTTGGCCTCAAAGTCATCTTCGTGGCCTTTCTCACTCCTTTTTTGATCGGCGAAGCCGTAGGCGTGAAGTTGTGGATCGCGGCCTTCTTGAGCGTTTTGGGCATCACCTGCCTCAATCGCAAGGATGCAGAAAAACCGCAACGCAATCTCCTCATCACATTCATTGCTGGCGGCATCGGTGCGGTAGCCTTCGCGGTCTTTGATGTGCTCGTGCAGAAGTGGGGGCCATACTGGGGAGCGGGTCGGCTGCTTCCATGCATCTTTTGGATCAATGCCATCCTCTCCTTCGGTCTCATCTTTCGTTTCTCCGCGCCGCTTAGCCGCATTCCTGGCAAAGCCTGGCCCTGGCTGTTAGGTGGCTCCGCGCTGCTTGGTGTGCAGAGTATTACGTTTGTGAGCACGCTGGCCGTTTTTGGGAAAGCCACGAACGCCAACATCATCTACGCATCACGCGGCCTGCTCAGCGTGCTGCTCGTGTGGATGATCGGGCACTGGTTCCAGAACGCCGAGCAGCATCTGGGGCCAAAGGTAATGCGTTGGCGGCTCATTGGCACGCTGCTGATGATGAGCGCCATCCTGCTTGTGATCGTTTGATACCTTCCAGCCGTCAGAAACGGCGCTGCCGCTTCGTTCCCAAAAGTCATGAAAAGCCTCGGAGCACTATTCATCTCCTGCCACGTTGCCTGCGGTGCCATCCCGGCGTTGCAGCCGTTTTTCGACACGCATTGCATGGATTGCCATGATGGGGAGATGAAGAAAGGCGGGCTCGATCTAGCTGCCGTCTCCACCGATGGCGCAGATGCGGCCGCATTGAAAACGTGGATTCGGGTGTTTGATCGCGTGGCGGCGGGTGAGATGCCACCCGCGAAAAAGAAGCGCCAGCCGAGCCAGGACGAGGTGCAGGACTTCATGGCCGCGCTCGGCGGCGATCTTGTGGCGAAATCCAAGGCGCATAAAGGCACCGTGCTGCGTCGCCTGAATCGGCGTGAGTATCAAAACACCCTCGATGACCTCCTCGGCGTGAAGGTGAATGTCATCGACATGCTGCCGGAGGACGGACGTGCCGCAGGCTTCGACAACATTGGCGAGGCGCTCTCCATCTCCGGCATCCAAATGCAGCGCTACATGGAAGCCGCCGAGCTAGCGATCAACGCCGCCCTCTTCGCCGATCAAAAGCCGGAGAAGACCACGCAATCCGCCACGCTCGAAAGCGAGCGCAACAAGGAAGCTATCGGCAAGCATTGGCTGAAACGCGACGACGGCACGATCGTCGTCTTCAACGAAGGCGGCTTTCCCAGCACCGTCATCCCGAACGTCCGCGCCAAAACCTCCGGCACCTACAAAGTGCGAGTCACTGGCTACGGTTATCAAATCGACGAGCCAGTCGTCTTTGCGCTCATCACAGGCAGTTTCAACTTCCGCAATGCCGATAACATCACGCACAGTTACCACGAGCTGCCTGCGAGTAAGCCCGGCACCGTCGAGATCACGCTGCATCTCGATGCAGGCAAAGGCATCTGGATCAGCCCGCAGGGTCTGAATGGGCCAGACGGACATTCGGCCGTCAAAGACGGACCAGATAAATATCCCGGCGAAGGACTCGCGTTCATGAAGGTGGAGCTCGAAGGTCCCTTCATCACCGAATGGCCGCCTCGTGGTCAAAAGAGGCTTCTGGGCGATGCCAAGCTCCGCGAACTGGCACCTGAAAAACCATGGATGAAGGGCAAAGTAGGTTACAAGCCCAGCTTCACGGCTGATTCAGCCGATCCGGTGGCTGATGCTCGAAAGCTGCTGCCAGCTTTTGCTA
This sequence comes from Verrucomicrobiaceae bacterium, assembly GCA_040381795.1. Classification (GTDB taxonomy): domain Bacteria; phylum Verrucomicrobiota; class Verrucomicrobiia; order Verrucomicrobiales; family Verrucomicrobiaceae; genus Prosthecobacter. Next base: position 22,535 of record JBEIGR010000006.1, read on the forward strand.
GCACCGCGTTTCGCCGACCCGTCACGGCGGAGGATGCGGAGCCGTATGTGAAACTCTTCGAGACGGAGTTCGCGGAGGGAAAAGATTTCCTTATTGCCATGCGAGCGGCGGCGGTGGCGATGCTGTGCTCACCGGACTTTTTGTTTCTCAAGGAGCCTGCGGGCAAACTCAGCGACCTCCAGCTCGCCGCACGGCTGAGCTACTTTCTCACCCGCAGCACGCCGGATGATGCCTTGTTGAATGCGAAGCTCACCCAGCCGGAGGTGCTGCGCCAGGAGACGGAGCGCTTGCTCAAAGCGGATACGCTCGAACGCTTCGTGGCCGATTTCACCGATGGCTGGCTGAACCTCCGCGAGATCGAATTCACCACGCCGGATAAGCAGCTCTATCCCGAGTATGACGGCCTGCTACTCGATAGCATGCTGCGTGAGACCCGCAGCTTCATCACGCATCTCGTCGAGGAAAATCTGAGCCTTGATAACATCATCCAAAGCGATTTTGCGATGCTCAATCATCGTCTCGCGAAGCACTACGGCATTCCAGGTGTGAGCGGCGTGGATTTGCAAAAGGTCAAACTGCCCGCGGAGAGTCATCGCGGAGGTGTTTTGACTCAGGCGAGCATTTTGAAGGTCAGCGCTAACGGCACGAATACCTCGCCCGTGGTGCGTGGCATCTTCGTGATGGATCGCATCCTCGGCATGGAGCCGCCACCACCGCCACCTGGAATCCCTGGCGTGGAGCCGGACATCCGCGGAGCCACCACGCTTCGTGAGCAACTGGCGAAGCATAGCGAAATGGAAAGCTGCCAAGGTTGCCATCGCGTGATCGACCCACCAGGCTTCGCACTCGAGAATTACGATGTCATCGGCGGCTGGCGGGGACACTTCCGCAGCCTCGGCGAAGGTGAAAAAGTCGATTTGAAGGTCGAAGGCCGCAAGGTGCGCTATCGGCTTGGTCAGCCCGTCGATGCCGCAGGCGTGCTCACCGATGGCAAAACCTTCCAAAACCTCGCCGACCTCAAAAACGTGCTCCTCGCCGATCAGGACAAGGTCGCCCGCTGCGTCATCGAAAAGCTCCTCACCTTTGCCACCGGCCGTCCGATGGGTTTCTCTGACCGTAGCGAGATCGACCGCCTAGTGGCTCGATCCGAAGGGCAGGGCCATGGCATGCGAGGTCTGATTTACGCCATCGTGCAGAGTGAGATTTTTCAGATTAAGTGAAGCTACCGCTGCCTGATTCCTCGCTGGCCTTTCGCTCTCCTTGCGCTAGCCTCGGGCCCTTTTCGCTCTCCTCGGGCATGCCTTACCTCGCCAAAACCAACTACCAACCCGCCCTCTGTCTCCTGCTGGCCATGCTCTGCCTGCTGGCAGCCACCATTCAGGGCTTTGCGCAGGCCGGCAGCACCCTGCGTGTACGTCTCGCGGATGGCTTTGACTTCCCTGTGGGCAAGCCGGATGCCGCTGGCTATCACAAAGCTCGTGGCTACTTCCCCAACGGCCACCTCGGCGAAGATTGGAATGGCAATGGTGGCGGCGATAGCGATCTGGGTGCTCCCATTTATGCCTGTGCCCGTGGTGTGGTGATCCTCTCGGCGAACATCGGCGTGGGTTGGGGAAACTGCATCATCGTCCGCCATGTCTATCGTGAACTGGATGGCCGCATCGCCATGGTCGATTCGCTTTATGCGCACCTTCACCAGCGGGTCGCGAAGCTGCACGACCTCGTCGAGAAAGGTCAACTCGTCGGCACCATGGGTGGGAACAACGGCATGTACTTCGTCCATCTGCACTTCGAGATGCGCAAAGACCTCCGTGTCGGCATGAACCGCTCCCAATTTGCCCGTGACAACAGCGTCTATTATTCGCCGACGGCCTTCATCAATGCCCGCCGCAAGCTGGCGGTGGATTCACGCAAGTATGACGTGCCCGTGAACAACTTCGCGGCCTACGGCGGTTCGCTCGCCGATTCACGCAGCGATGGCGGTGAGGCCAAGCCACCCCCCGTGCCGAAGATCGAGAACAAACCTAGCGAGGTTCGTAAGCCGGAGCTCAATCCCGAGGATGACGACTTCTGGTCTCGCCTGAAGGCAAAAATCCGCGGTGGGCAAGTGACGCCCGGCACGGAAGGGAATCGCTGAGTTTACTTTAGGCAGCTCAGCCGAAGCGTTTCGGCTCTGAGCTGCGGTTGAAGGTGCAGCAGCACGTCATTGTGACCGCCGGGCACGGGATGAAAGGCCACTTTGCCAGGATGTGCCGCCGCCAGCTCTGCGCTCATTCGACCGGGGATGAGGTCATCGCCTGTGCCGTGGTAGAGAGTGAAAAGGGCAACGGGGTGCTGGCAGATAGCGGAGAGCGTTTGGCGATTATCAAAGCGGTGCATGTTCAGGAAGCAGAGCGGCCAGCCGAGCACCTCACGACCCATGTCCGTCATGCTGGTGAAGGGGGAGATGAGGATGCCACGATGGATGCCGAGATCCTCTGCGGTCATGAGAGCCGCCGCCGCGCCGAGCGAGTGGCCGATGACAAGGCTGCGGGAGGTCAAAACCTCACGCGAGGTCTTCAACCGCAACGCGAGCCGCTCGAGCGCGGCCACACTGCTCTGGCGGATGGCTTTCGGCGTGGGCTGGCCGTCGCATTCGCCATAGCCGGGATAATCAATCATCAGCCAAGCAAAACGCCCATCGGCGGTGCCGGCGAGATGCATCCAATCGAGAGCCAATGAGCCATTCCCAGCAAAGGCGATCCATAGCGGCGCGGTGGCTTCATCGCCGCGATACGGTGGCCGATACCAAGCCGTCTGCATGCCCTGTGAAGTGCGGTAGGTGATGCGCTCTCCACGATTGTTTTCCAAGTGCTCCGTCATACCGGGCTCATTCGGCCGTGGGTGGTAGATGAGCGAAGACTGGCAGCTCAGCAGAAAGATGACCGGCGTGAGCATGGCGATGATCGCCAGGCGCAGGAGGCGTTTCAAAAGCGGGTTCATTCAATCTGGCGAGTAGGTTTTGGCGGTCACGAGGTCGTTTTCGAGCTTCAAAAGGATGCCCTCGCAATTCGGCTCCATCCGGCCCGCCTCGGGGTGCATGAACAAATTCAGACTGTCCTCATCTTCGAGGAAGACGATGGGACGTGAGCGTGCGCCGCCTTCGGGATAGTGCTTTTCCAAAAGCACCTTCACCTCGCTTCGTGACATGCCAGGCTGGATCGCTGCGAAGAAATCCTTGTACACTCGGAAACGCGGATCCACCCACTCCGGGTAGCTGACTAGCACCACCAGCCCGGCCGGCATGGCCGAGATGCAGGCCAGCATCACGAGCAGTACCTTAAAAGTCCTGCCACGACATCGAAAAGCGCCCACGAGCAGCACCACGGCGACCACGAGCCCAAAAAGAGCCAGCCAGTGAATGGGGTGAAGGTGGACGCTCATGCTGTTGGGGCTGCTCGTTCACTCACACCGTCCCAAAGTAACGATCACCGGCATCGCCGAGGCCAGGGACGATGTAGCTGCGTTCGTTGAGACCGTCGTCGATGGCAGCGGTCACGATGCGGACATCGGGATGAGATTTGGAGAGCGCGGCGATGCCTTCGGGGCAGCTCACCACGCAGAGCATCGTGATGCGGGAAGCACCCGCCGTCTTCAATTGCCGCACCGCCTCCACTGCACTGCCGCCCGTGGCGAGCATGGGATCGAGCAGAAACACATCCGCCTCGGCGATCACGGGCGGGAGGTTCGTGTAGTAAGGCTGAGGTAGGGCAGTCTCCTCGTTCCGCTTGATGCCCACATGCGCCACGGTGGCATCCGGCACGAGCGAGAGGATGCCATCGAGCAAACCGAGGCCCGCACGCAGGATCGGCACGAAGACCATCGTGCGGGCAAATTTCACGCCGCACGTTTCTTGAAGCGGCGTCTGCACGCGGATGGCCTCGACAGGCAGTTCACGCGTAGCTTCGAGGAACAGCATGCGCCCGAGTAGGTTCAGATGCCTGCGGAAACGATGCGGCGGCGTGGCGGCATCACGCATTTCGGTGAGATGGCATTGGGCGAGCGGATGAGAGACGACGACGGGCTGCATGCGCACATCGTGACAAAGAATTCTCAACGCGACAAGGCCTCCATGTTACTATCGAGGCATGAAAACACTGAAAATCGTGCTTCTGCTAGCCACGGCGGCGATCCTTTCCTCCTGTGTTTCATACCCGCTGACGCCGAGCTTGTTGCCGATTTGCGCGAAGTGCTCCTGCATGGTGTCAGCAGCAGGGTAGCTTTTGAGGATGGTGAATCAGTGCGCGGCAGGTGATATAAAGTCACTTCCCACGTTCAATCTCGGCGTGTTTCTGAATGAGAGGGGTGCCGTCGGCGCTGAAACGCACCAGATAAACGGATCGGACCCAGCCATGATCACTCTTGCCACCGCGAGAACGGCTGGAGACAAGGAAATCGAGCCCTACTTTCACTTCGACGCTCGGCGTGCCGAGTCCGCTAATAATCTCCGGCCCTTCCAACACACGATATTCACGTATCTCCCAGCGAGAGATGAGTGTTTGGGTCTCTTTGATGATGTCTTCCCGTGAGGCGGTGCGGCCGAAGTAGTCGGCGCTTTCCACATACAGGCCAGCGATGTCATCAGGCTTCATTTCTGAACTCGTGCTGCCGGATACAACCGAACGAGTGATGAAATCGATCACGGCCTTCTTCTGAGCCTCCGGATGAAACACCAGCGGCTCGCTCTTCCGCGTGCCGGGAACTTCCGCCACGGAGGTGATCTTCAAGCCGCCACCGGTCGGCTGCATGCGCAGGCGGCCGGTGAAGGTAGTGATGTTTTTGACAACCGCGTTTTCGCTCGTGCAACGCAGCGACACATCACACTCGACCATTTTGCCTGCCTCAACCAC
>JBEIGR010000007.1:0-26112 GCA_040381795.1 Verrucomicrobiaceae bacterium
GCCGCTGATCGAGTTCCGGCTCCATCCGCTCCCGGTCATGCGCCAGCAAATCCATGACATCCTCGCTGAAGAACAGCAGCGGCGACCGCGCCGCCTTCTCGCGATGCTTCTGCACCTGCAAATAAGCAAACCGATAAGCCCAAGGCAAAAACGGCCGCGAGGCATCATACGCGTCGAACTTCCGATACAGCGCCAGACTCGTCTCCTGCAGAATATCCCGCGCATCCGCCTCGCAAACCACGAGACTGAAGATGTAACGAAACAACGGCTCCTGATGCTGGGTCAGCAGCAAGATGAGGGTTTCTGTGTTTGGGGGCGATTCGGGCATGACACAGAGCATTCACTGGAAAGCCCTGCACAGTGCCAAAAAAGTCGAGGGCAGGTTATTGGCGGTTCACACGCCCGGGATCACACCAATGGCAGATTCGGATCCACCTCGGACTCAAGGGCTGAGCTTTGCCCGATCTTAAAGCGCTGTGCGGCAACAAAGGCGATCATGCCCGCGTTGTCCGTGCAAAGACCGGGCTCGGCGAGGAGAAGTTCGAGACCGGCTTTTTCGCATCGCGTCTTCAGAGCGGTGCGCAGGCTGCGGTTGCAACTCACCCCGCCGCTGACGGCGACGGCTCGGCTCTTGGTGAGCTTGGCGGCGAGAACCAGTTTTTCGACCAACACCTCGACAATGGCGGCCTGCACGCTGGCACAGACATCGGCGAGGGTTTGCTCGTTCTTCAAATCAATCCGAGGCAGCTCGTAGAGCACGGCAGTTTTGAGTCCGCTGAAGCTGAACTCGAGGCTCTTGCCATCGAGAAAGCTGCGCGGAAAGGCGAAGGTCGCCGGATTCCCCTTCGCAGCCAGTTTGTCGATCTCAGGGCCGCCCGGATACGGAAGGCCGATCATCTTGGCGACCTTGTCGAAGGCCTCACCAGCGGCATCATCGCGGGTGCGACCGAGCAATTCGTAGCGACCTACCTCGTGCACCCGAACCAGCATGGTGTGTCCGCCGCTGACGATGAGCCCGACACATGGTCTGACGGGGCCATTTGAGCCCATGAAAGGTGAGAGCAGATGCCCTTCCATGTGGTTCACGGCCAAAAATGGCTTTCCCTCTGCCACGGCGAGCGCCTTGGCCATGGAGGTGCCGATGAGCAGCGAGCTGACCAAGCCGGGGCCGCTCGTCGATGCGAAAGCGGCCACATCCTTCAGCTTGATGCTCGCATCGTTCAAAACCTGCTCCACGAGCGAACGCACATGCAGGATGTGATTTCGCGAGGCCACCTCCGGCACCACGCCGCCAAACTCGCGATGAATCTCGATCTGCGAGGCGATGCGGCTGGCTTTCAAGTTCCCGTCGAGATCACACACGGCAGCTGCCGTCTCGTCACAGGAGCTTTCGAGGGCCAGCAGGCAATTCTCGGTTCGCAGTTCTCGGTTCACAGTTTCCAAGAGGCTACTTACACACCAAACACGGAACTGAGAACTGGGAACTGGGAGCGGACGCAAAAAAACCGCCGTCCCCCGGTTGGATGGGGGAACGGCGGTGGAGAATCCTGTTTCGATTCTTAGTGCTTGTGACCGGACGTGCAGCACGCCTTGCCGTCTTTCGAGCAGCAGGCGGACTTGGCCTTGGCATCACAGGTGGCGCAATCTTTCTTCGTGGCGCAGGACGCCAGGAGAAGAGAGGAAGCAGCCAGCAGAACAGTGGAGAAACGAATCATATTTTGAGTAGGTTGGAAGTTTTAAGCTGCTGCGTTAAGCAGCGGCCGAATTACTTGCCGGTGTGCACAGGAGGAGGCGGAGGGGGAGCCTTCTGCTGGCAGGCGCTGAGAAGGGCGGAGGCCGCCACGAGGGTAAGGATAGCGATTTTCATGTATTGTGTGTGTGGGTGTTAACCGTGTTTGTATGGTCCTCATCCACCAGATTCCTGGCAGCGGGATTTTATGAGACTAACGACAACTTCTGTTTTTGCAAACAGCCAAATAATTTAATCGCAAAAATGATAATTTAGAGCACTCGCAAAGATCAATACCCCGGCCCGTTTTCGCTCAATCCATAGGCATTCCCGACGATTTCCCCGTCATCTTCATCAAATGCGATCCGCATCGGCCTGCAACACACCTCACAATCATAGTCCACATCACACGGCACCTCGCTTGGATGCGGCGCTGGCACTTCAAACTCCTCGAAACAACTGGGGCAGATGACGCTCACACCGGACATGCGCGAGTTCCTTTCCAGCGGAGGACGATGATGAGCAAGCAAAGGCCAAGTAGCGAGATGGCGAAGAGGTCGCCGTGCTTGGCGTAAAAAGTGAGATGGAAGTATTGAGAGATGACCTCACCCGGAAGCACGCCTTCGATGAAGGTGTCCTTGGTATCTGGATCTTGCAGGCGGGAGGTTTCGCGGCCGCAGTCGTCGATGAAGCAGGTCACGCCGATGTTCGAGCAGCGCACCATGGGACGGCGGAGCTCAACAGCGCGGAATTTAGCGTTCGCGAGATGCATCTCGGTCTCGACGCTGTCGATGAACCACCCGTCATTGCTGATCGCGGCGATGATTTGATGCTCCTCACGCACAAAACGCCTCGCCACGCGGCCCACGGTGTCTTCAAAACAAATCAGAGGGATGAGGCTCACCTTGTCATTCAGGCGCAGGGGTTCCGTTTTCGTCCCAAACATGAAATCCGCCGGAAAAAGGGGCCGCAGCATCGAAAACGGCCACACTTCGCGAAGCGGTAGGTATTCGCCAAAGGGAACAAGATGCACCTTGTGATGCTCCTGGCGTTTGGCGAATTCATGATCGAGCAAAATGGCGGACACATGCGCTTCTTCATCGCTCACATGAATCTCCGTGCCGGTGAGCAGCTTCGCGCTGTTCGACGTCATGAAGCTCTCGAAGTAGCCCTGGTGCCAATTGGGTGGGAGCTGGCCGTATTTGTCATTCAGGTTCACCGGCAGGGCGCTTTCCGGCCAGAGGACGAGATCACGATCCTTCGCAAAGACCCGCGTGAAATCCCGCAGGCGCTCATACGTCCGCTCAGCCTGATCGCCCGTCATCGCATCCGCTTGAGACACGTTGGGCTGCACCATCGCGACCCGAGTGCGGGTGTCGTCGCTTGGCATCCGGTAAACTTTTGATATGCCATAACAACCCGTCACGAGCAGCAGCACCATCGCCACGGTGAAATCGACGCGTGATTTGCAGGTGCCTCGGCCGTGATAGGCCGCCAACAACCGCGTGAGAGAATTCCATGCCGTGCAGGCCACAAAGACGGGTAGGAAAGAAAGACCCATCACGCCTACGGTATCCGCCGCCTGAATGAGCACGATGTTTTGATGAAAGGCCACGCCGAGACCGTTCCAGCCAAAGCCCGTGAAGACCGTCGTGCTGCGCAGCCATTCGCAGGCCACCCAGGCTCCCGCCGCGAGAAACGAGCAGCTCAGCGAATGCAGCGTGCTAGGCCACCAGGCATCACGAGTCAGCGTGGTGTGATGCGGCCTTGCAAACCTCGCCACAAACCATGCCCAGAGGCCAAAATAAACCGCACAATACCCCGCCAGACCGATCACCGCGCCGAATCCCAACAACTCCGGCCCCCAGCCCGCCCACGAACCATCGCGTACCCCGCCGAGCATCACGCGGGACGAATGCCTGATCCACCACAGGTTCGGCAGGAAGAAGGCGAGGCCAGCTAAATAACCCAGCTTGAAACCTGAAACGTGAGACTTGGAACTCTTCACCGGCCAGAGCACCGCCAGCAACGGAAACAACCACAGCCACACCGCGAGCTGCGAGTTCCAGCCGGGAAACGCAAACACCAAAAGACCGCCGCTGAGCAGCGGCAGCAGCACGCGGATGCTCAACAGGCTCTTCATGCCATCGCGGCTTTCACACGGGCTAGGAATGTTTTCTCATCCTCGGTCACGCCGTCGCTCGAAAGGACGATTTGTAGCATCGAGAAGGCCTCCGCTTTCGACCACACGCTGGAAAGGGCCTGCGCCCGCTCTTGGAGATAGGTTTTCAGGTTCTCCTCGCTTTCCACCGCCCGGCGAGCGCGGTTCATCGAGTTGCAAAAAAAGATGTCTCTCGGCTTCGTGGACTCCCAGCCGATCTTCTCCAGCACCGCCTCGAGGGAGCTGTCCTCTTTCAGGCTGACATGAGAATCAGCAAACACGGAGAGAATGATCAGATCAAGGGCGGCTTCTCGTTGGGGCTGGGTCATGCGAGGGTGGTGGGATTGCGCCTTCTTTTCCATCAGAGCTCTTCGTTCTGCAACCAGCCTTTTGCGTGGCCGATTTCGCCCAAAAGATGTCCGCACAGCTTCCACGCCGGTCCCGTAACATACTCACACAACCATGAAACCGCTGCTCTTCCTCCTCACAGCCCTCACCGCTGCTGCCAATCCCATCCGCGTGCTCTACATCGACACGCCCGGTGCCAATACCGCCCCGCTTCACAATGCCATGCGAGATCTGGGGCGTGATGCCATCTGGTTTGATTACGCGAATGAGAAGATGGAGGCCACCTTCGACCTCACCCTTCATCCGTCCGATCTGACCAATCAGACCGATCTCAAAGCTTTCATCCTCTCCAAACTCTCCGCCGAGCGCAAAGCCGCCTACGAGGCCTTTTTGGCCCAAAGAGAGCCGGAGCAGCGTGAGAAGCACCCGCAGGTCGCGAACTACGAGAAGCGCCCGGAGCCGCTGACCTTTCAGAAGCCGTTTTCGCCCAAGGGCAGCATGGAGCGCACCCAGGTGCCCGCCGATTGCGAATTGAAGCTCTTCGCCAGTGAGCCGGATATCGCAAAGCCCATCGCCTTCGCATGGGACGAACGCGGACGCTGCTGGGTCGTCGAGACTCGGGATTATCCACACGGCGTCAGCGAGAACCACGAAGGCCAGGACAGCGTGAAAATCTGCGAGGACACCGATGGCGATGGCAAAGCAGACAAATTCACCGTCTTCGCCGACAAGCTGAACCTGCCCACCGGCATCGTTTTCGCCCGCCAAGGCATCATCGTGGCCGCGCCGCCGCAGTTCATCTACCTCGAAGATACCAACGGCGACGACAAAGCCGACAAACGGGAGGTCATCATCGACTGCTGGGGCATCCGCGACACGCACGCGCAGGCCAGCAGCCTGCACTACGGCTTCGACAACTGGATCTACGGCTGCGTCGGCTACAGCGGGATCGAAGGCTACGTCGGCGGCAAGAAGCATCAGTTCGCCATGGGAACGTATCGCTTCAAGCCGGACGGCAGCGCCATCGAGTTCCTGCATCAGTTCACCAACAACGCGTGGGGTCACAGCACCAACGATGCCGGCGATCAATTCGGCGGCACCGCGAATGGTGCGCCCATCTTCTTCGGCGGCATCTCCGCCACCGCCTACGCCGAAGGCAGCCGCGGCATGACCGCGAAGAAGATCAACGTGGTCGATACCTGCCACACCATCACGCCAAACTTCCGCCAGGTGGACGTCTTCGGCGGCTACACCGCCGCCGCGGGCTCGAACTTCATCTACAGTAACGCGCTGCCGAAGCGCTTCCAAGGCATGGCCATGGTCTGCGAGCCCACGATGAAGGCCGTCGCCCTCATGGACGTGCAGCCCGACGGCGCTGGCTACAAGGCGCTCGATGCCTTCAACATCTACGCCAGCAGCGATGAATGGAACAGCCCCGTGCATGCCGAGGTCGGCCCCGATGGAGCGGTGTGGGTAGCCGATTTCCAAAACTTCATCATCCAGCACAATCCCACGCCCAGCAAAGAACGCGGCGGCTTCGTGGCCACCACGGGCGTCGGAGGTGCGCATGAAAATGATCTGCGGGATCACAGCCGCGGCCGCATTTACCGCATTGTGGCCAAAGGAGCCGCGAAGGACACCAACACGCTCTACAGCCGTCTTTTGAAGCAGCAGCGCCGCGTTGAAGATCCGTCCGATCAGTCCGATCAGTCCGATCAGTCCGATCCGTCCGATCTTCACGGTCTGTGGGCGCTTCACGCCAAAGGCAAACTCACGCCGCAGCAGCACCAAGCCGCCCTCATCTCCAAAGACGCCAAACTCCGCCGCAACGCCATCCGCGCTCTCGGCAGTGACAAAGAAGCGCAAGACCTTTTTTTCGGTTCGGGCGTCTTCTCCGATCCCAATTTGAACACGCGTCTCGCGGCCTTCGTGAAGCTGGCGGACTTCCCTACGACTGAAGAAATCAAAACACTCGTCAAAAAGCTCGCCAGCGATCCCGTGGTCAAAAACGACGAATGGCTGGCCGAGGCCGCGAAGATGCTCGGCAAGAAGCATGGAGCCCTAAACTTCAAAGAAGGCCCGAATCTGCTCCCCAACCCTGGTTTTGAAGAACCCATCGCCCAAACGTGGCAACAACGCGACTACGGTAAGAAGCCCGGCAACGCGGGAGCCGAATGGAAGATCGTCACCGACCCCAAGATGATCCACAGCGGCAAGCAAGCCATGCGAGTCATCACACGAGACGACGCCGACACGAGCTTCTTTGCCGATGTGCCGCTGAAGCCCAAAACCGACTACAAACTCAGCGCCTGGATCAAAACCCACGGCTTCCGCGGCAAAGCCAGCCTCAACGACCACATCGGCCGTGGCGAAACCTCGCCGAAGATCAGCCGCAACCAGGACTGGACCGAAGTCGAAGTCATCTTCAACAGCAAGGACCGCCCGAAAGCCAGTATCAACCTCCTCCATGTCGGCAAAGGCGATACCTACTTCGACGACGTGAAGCTCTGCGAGCTGATCATGGAGACCGAGGACGACGCCACCAAGCTCGCCGGTGACGCCAAACGCGGCGAAAAGATCTTCTGGGAGCACCCCGTGGCCGCCTGCAAAAACTGCCACATCCTCAAAGGACAGGGCAGCTCCGTCGGCCCCGCGCTGGATGGCATCGCCAGCCGCAAAGACGCTGCCTACATCCTCGAATCCCTCATGACACCGAACGCCAAGCTGGCGGAAGGCTTTGAGAAACTCGGCATCTCCCCCATGCCCCCGATGAACCTCATCCTGAAGCCCCAGGAGTTCGCCGATGTGAAGGCGTTTATTCTCAGTTTGAAGTAAGAGAAGGACTTCGCACTTGCCATGATGCCTCGCTTCGGAGCATCATATCTCATGCGTTCCCTCCTCTTCTTCCTGCTCGCCGCCTCCGCGTCCGCCCAGTGGACCACCTCGCGCATCCATGGCACGCCGGAGGCGCCAAAGCCGTTCATCGCGGAGCAGACATTCACACAAATCGAGCTTCATGACGGCTTGGAGATGATCGCGCTGCCAGGGGCACATCGTTTTGCGGCGGTGGAGAACACGGGGAAGGTCTTCACCTTCGCGGACAAGCCGGACGCGGCCACATCGCGGGATCTGCTCATCGATTTGAAGGCGAAGCACGAGAAGCTCTCGCACGCCTACGGCATCGCGTTTCATCCGAAGTGGCGGGAGAATGGCTTCGTCTTCATCACCTACACCATCGGCGACAAGCTCGACGACGGCACGAAGCTCTCCCGCTTCAAATTGATGCAAAACGACCCGCCGGTGCTCGATCCGGCCTCGGAGGGCGTGCTGCTGACTTGGCTGTGCGGCGGTCACAATGGCGCGTCGCTCGAGTTTGGGCCGGATGGCATGCTCTACTGCTCCACCGGCGATGCCGAAGTGCCCTCTCCACCTGATCCACGGAATACCGGCCAGGGGCTCAATGACCTGCTCTCATGCGTTTTGCGTATCGACGTGGATCACGAGCAAAACGGCAAAGCTTACTCGATCCCGAAGGACAACCCGTTCATCGCCACCTCAGGCGCGATGCCGGAAATCTGGGCCTTCGGCTTTCGCAATCCATGGAAGATCAGCTTCGATGCGAAGGGGCGTCTTTGGTGCGGCGATGTCGGCTGGGAGTTGTGGGAGATGATTCACCTCGTGCAACGCGGCGGCAATCATGGCTGGAGCGCCATGGAGGCCAGCCAGCCGATCAAACCGGAAACGAAAGGCCCCGGCGATATCATCCCGCCCGTCGCCGCGCATCCGCACACGGAGGCGGCGAGCATCACGGGTGGTTATGTCTATCACGGCAGCCGCTTTCCCGAGCTGCGCGATGCCTACGTTTACGGCGACTACGAGACGGGCAAAATCTGGGCGCTGTGGCACGATGGAAAACAGGTCACACGACGCGAGGAGATCGCCGACACACCGCACAAGATCGTCACCTTCGGCCAAAGCGAGGATGGCGAGCTCTATTGGATGAACTGGGAGAAAGACACGCGCATCTATCGCCTCACCAAAAACCCGGCGGTGGGCAAGCCGAGCCAGTTTCCGCGCAAACTGAGCGAGACGGGCCTTTTCACCGAGACGGCCTCGCAAAAGCCTGCTGCGGGTGTTTGGCCCTTCGAGATCGCCGAGCCGATGTGGCAAGACGGAGCCACCGCGCAGCGGTTTGTGGCTCTGCCGAATGGTGAAAGCATCAAAACGACCGTCAGCGGCAAGCCGGGCAAGCTGAACTACAAGGTCGAATGGCCCACCGAGTCCGTGCTGGCACGCACTATCAGCCTGAGTGTGGTGCCGCCGTCCCGGCGGCCTAACGCAGTCGGGACGACTGCACCACATTCCAAAGCCCGGCGCGTCGAGACGCAGCTCCTGCATTTCGATGGCGAGTCATGGAATGGTTACTCCTACCGCTGGAACGACGTGGGCACGGATGCGGAACTCGTGGGCACGGATGGCGAAGAATTCACCATCGACAAACAACCCTGGAGGATTCACGGTCGCGGTGAGTGCGCCCGTTGCCACACGAACTGGAGCGGCTTCGCACTTGGCTTCCAACCTGATCAACTCGTGAAGATCGACGGCAAGAAGCCCGAGGAGGTGCTCGACGAGAAGTTCATGACCCGTTTGAAGAATCGTCTGCACGAAAAGGACGATCTCGAATCGCAAGCGCGGGCCTGGCTGCATGCGAACTGTGCCCATTGTCATCGTCGGCATGGCGGCGGCAGCGTGCAGTTCATGGTGAACGCGGATCTGCCGAACTCGGAGACGATGATGCTCGATGAAAAACCGGTTCGCGGTGAACTCGGCCTCACGAATGCTCGTGTCCTGTTTCCTGGAAAACCAGAGCAGAGCGTGCTGATGGCCCGCATCGCCCGCAGCGGAAATGGTCACATGCCAATGATCGGGGCGCGTGAAGTGGATCCGAAGGGCTTCCAGTTGCTGTGGGATTGGATCGCTGGCTCAGAAGCCTCTCACAACCCCAAAGAGGTCAAAACATCCTCCGACGCCCTGTTGGCCGTAAATGCCATTTCTCGCGAAAAACAGGCTTTTGATCCCGTTCTCGCCAACCACCCTAACTCCGAGATCGCCTGCTACTTCGAGCGCTTCGTGCCTTTCGAGCAGCGGGTGAAGACGCTGGGCATGACTTTTGATGCGAAGAAGCTCCTCGCCGCCAAGGGCGATGCGAAACGCGGCTCTGAGCTCATCAGCATGAGCGGCAAAATGGCTGCGTGTTTAGCTTGTCACCTCGTGAACGGCACCGGTCGTGACTTTGGGCCTGATTTGAGCAAGGTGGGCGCACGCCTGAATCGCGAGCAACTGCTCGAAAGCATTCACACACCTTCCAAAACCATCGCGAAGGGTTACGAGACGTGGATGCTGACCTTGAAGGACGGCACGCAGCAGATTGGTTTCCTCGTTCAACGTGGTGAAGAAGACGTGACGCTGAAACTCGCCACCGGCCAGCCGCTGACGGTTCCGAATGCTCAAATCACCTCGCAAAAGCTCCAGCCAGCCTCGCTGATGCCGGAAGGCCTGCTTCGAGCGATGACCGCGCAGGAGGCGGCGGATGTGCTGGCGTTCCTCGCATCGCTGAAGTGATCGCTCAGACCTTCGCTCGACTTTCCATCCACTGCATGGCGTAGCGGACCAAGGCAGCGCCATCGGTGATGCTTAGCTTTTCCTTCACATGGGCGCGGTGGGCCTCGACGGTGCGGGCGCTGATGCTGAGCTGGGCAGCAATGTTCTTGGTGGCCACGCCCTTGCCGATGAGTTCGAGGATTTCGAGCTCGCGATCCGTGAGGGAATCAATCCCGGCGGCTTTGGAGCGTGTGGGCGCGGTCATTTGCTCGAGCATACGGGCATTGAGCGTCTCGCTGACGTAGAGGCCGCCGCTGAGCACCTTGTGAATGGCGGTGACGAGGTTATCCGCTGCCTCTTCCTTCATCACATAGCCGCGTGCACCGGCGCGGAGGCTGCGCTCACCATAAATGGCCTCGTCATGCATGGAGAGGACGAGGCAGACGGTGGCCGGATGCATGGCCCGGATGTCTTTAACGAGTTCGAGGCCGTTTTTATCCGGCAGCGTGAGGTCAATGACGGCGAGATCGGGCTTGAGCTTGCCGACGATCTCCAGTCCCTCGCGGGCGCTGCCAGCCTCACCACAGACATCGAGGCCGCTCTCCATGCGGATGAGCTGGGCGAGGCCGTGGCGCATGATGGGATGATCGTCCACGAGGACGACGCTCTTTACGGGGTCGGGGCTTTTGGGAGTGCTGGAACGCTGCATGTGACCTGGGTGCCGCCCTGCGGCCGGGGGCTAACGCTGAGGGTGCCGCTCATCATTTGAGCGCGATGCTGCATGGTCAAGAGGCCCATGCCAGTTCCTTTGGCCGGCGTGTCAGGAATGCCGAGGCCGTTATCCCGCACGCTGAGCACGATGTTTCCATTCTGACGGGCGAGATGAATCTCGACGCGGGTGGCCTGGCTGTGCTTCAACGCGTTGGAAATGGCTTCCTGGGCCACGCGGAAGAGCTGGATGGCCATTTTGGTATCCTGGACGCGGACGGGATTATCGAAGCGGAAGTCGCATTGGATCTCGTAAGCTCTCGCGGTGCCTGCGGCGAGTTCTTTGAGCGCATCCATGAGACCAGCGGAGTCATGCACCACAGGCATGAGGCCGTGGGCGGTCTCGCGGGCACGGGTGTTCGCCTGGCTGACGAGCCGCACGATTTCGTCCATGTTTTCCGCCTCCGGGCTGCCAGCCTGCGCCAGTTTCTTCTGCGCCACTTTGACGAGGCAGCCGATGGCGGCGAGCTGCTGGCAGAGATCGTCGTGAATATCACGGCCGATGCGTGCCTGCTCCTCCTCGCTGATGTGGAGGAGCTTGTCCTCCAGCGCCTTGCGTTCACTGAGATCACGAATGATGCCAGTGAAAATGCGGCGGCCGCTGGGGAGCAACGCCTCGCCCACGGAGAGATCAATGGGAAAGACGCTGCCGTCCTTTCGCTGTGCCAGCACCTCGCGGCCGATGCCAATGATGCGCCGCTCTCCTGTGCGCATGTAGTTTTTCACATAGCCATCGTGGCGGGAGCGAAAGGGCTCCGGCATGAGCATCATGATGTTTCGACCCACCATCTCGCCCAGCGAGTAGCCAAAGAGTCGCTCCGTGGCGGTGTTGGCTGTCTCGATGATGCATTCTTCGTCGATGGTGATGATGGCATTGACCGCCGTCTCCACGATGGCCCCGGCACGCTGCTCGCTGACTTGGAGCGCGGTCTGCAACTCGGCGATGCTGGGTGATTCGGATAGGCTGGATTTCTTTTTCATGGCGAAATCAATCCGCTGCGGCGGCAAACTCATCCGGCTTCACCGCGAGGATCGAGCAAGGAGCGTGCTGCACGATTTTTTCCGCTGTAGTGCCAATCAGAAACTCGCGTAGGCCGGTTTTGCCTCGTGTGCCGAGCACCACGAGCGTGGCACCGGTCGTCTCGACGTGCTCCAGAATAGTCTCGCGAATGTTCATGCGCTCAACCACGAGCGGCGTGACTTTCACATCACCTTTATCACGCGTGAAGGGCTCCAAAAACTCCTCCAACTGCTTCTGCCAGTTCCCCAGCGCCTCGGGATCAATAGCCGCCGGCATCGCCGGCATGAAGCCGCCGTAATCGAGCGACATGGCGATGGCGCTTTGATACACATGCAAACAGTCCACGCTGCCACCATCGAGTGCGGCGAGGTGCAGGGCACACTGAACGGCCTTGGCGGAGTTTTCGGAGAAGTCCACGCAAGTGACGATCTTCTTGTGCGGGGACTGCGCATCCTCGCGGACGACGAGCACATCCACCGGGGCCTTGCGGATGCATTTGGCCGCGATGGCACCGATGCGATGCGGCTCGTCCTTGGAGCCTTTCGCGCCCATCACAAGCAGATCAGCCTCATGAGCCTGACAAAACTCCGCGATCTCCGTGAAGGGATGACCGATCCGCACCTCGCAGCGCACACTCTCTGCGCCAGCATCGCTCTCGGTGACGAACTTCCGCAGGCGCTCTGTCCACTCGCTGACGATCTGCGCAGGTTCCAGCGAGAGGGCTTTTTTCAGCTCGTGGATGAGGAAGCTGTCCATCACATGCAGGGCGGTGATGGTAGCTCCATCCTGCGAGGCACGCATGACGGCCTCTTTGAGGGCCACGCGGCAGGCGGGGGTGAAATCGATGGCGGCGATGAGGTGGTGAAACTTTTTCATGATTGGCGTCGAGTGGTGCGTTCCCAGTCTAGAACGCTTTCCAAAGACCGCGCCGCTCAAATTGCGTCATTTTGGGCCGGGTTTGCCAAACATGATGCTTGCCAAAACCGCCGCGAAACGGCGTAATCTCTCCCGCCATGAGCACCAACCCCTCCCCTGCCCCACTGTCACGCCGTCGCTTCGTCGGCGCTGCCGGCCTCGTCGCCGGCTCCATGATCACGCGTCCGCTTTTCGGACAAAACGCTGCTAGCAACAAGCTCAACGTCGCCCTCATCGGCGTGTGGGGCCGCGGTCTGGCGCATTACAATTCCATCGCCGAGGAAAACGTCGTCGCGCTGTGTGACATCAACGAGGCCCGCTTTCCCGATGCGCTGAAGCGCTTCCCTGGAGCCACCACCTACATCGACTGGCGCAAGTGCCTCGACCACAAGGACCTCGATGCCGTCGTCGTCTGCACGCCGGACCATACCCACGCCTTCATCGCGAACTGGGCGCTCAAACGCGACCTGCATTGCTACTGCGAAAAGCCGCTAGCCATCACCGTGAACGAAGCCCGCACCGTGCGTGCCACCTGGGAAACGAAGAAGGGCAAACTCGCCACGCAGGTAGGCATGCAGCGCCACGAGCAGCCGAACTTCAACCGCGTCAAAGAACTCATCCGCGATGGTGCCATTGGCGAACTGAAGGCCGCCTACGCGTGGGGCAATCGGCAGATTCCGAAGCCAGGCTACTTCCCGGAAGAAGGCACACCGCCCGCAGGCTTCCACTACGACCTGTGGCTGGGCCCTGCGCCCTTCCATCCTTATAATCCGGCTTACTTCTCCGGTGGAGCCGGTGCGAACTGCCTCTCCTGGAACATGTTTTGGGATTTCGGAGCCGGTCAGATCGGCGACATGGGCAGCCACACCATGGATCTTCTTTGGAATGCCGTGGATGCCAAGCTGCCCACCTCCGCCGAGGCCAAAGGCGATGCCTTCAACTCCGATGTGACACCCGTGATGTGCGAATCGCACTTCGAGCATCCCGCCAACGACTGGCGCGGACCCATCACCATCAGCTGGTATCAAGGCGGCGCGATGCCGCGTGCTCCGAAGCCTCATATCGACCTCACCAAGATCGGTCACGGAGCCATGTTCAAGGGCACCAAGGGCTTCATCATCGCCGATTTCGACTCCCGCATGATCATCCCCTACGGCGACGATGCGGACATGAGCTACTTCAAGCCCCGCAAAAAGGAGGACCAGTATCCCGACGTGGGCAAAGGCAACTTCCAGAAGCAGTGGTTCGATGCCTGCAAAGACCTGAGCAAACCCACCGCCTGCGATTTCGGCTACAGCGCCAACATGATCGAGATGATGCTCCTCGGCCTCGTGGCCTACCGCACTGGCAAAAAGATCAGCTACGACGGCAAAACCGGCACCAGCCCCGACACGCCCGAAGCAAACGGCTTCATGAAGAAGGAATACCGCGACGGCTGGAACATCGACGGTTGATTGAACTGCGCCCCGTAGGCGCCATCGCCGGAGTGCGGGTGCGACAACAGGCACCGCACTCTGGTGAAAATCAGCAACTCGTCGGCACTCGCTGGGCGAGTTTGACCGAATGCGGGATGGCTCCGAGGACGAAAGAGAGGCATTCGACGGCGCCTTGAGGCTTACCTGGAAGGGCGATGACCAGGGAACGATCCACCACGGCGGCGAGACTGCGGCTGAGGATGGCGTTCGGCGTGAGTTCGAGGGACTTCATGCGCATGACCTCGCCGAAGCCGGGGATTTCGACCCGCATGATGCCACGAATGGCCTCCGGAGTAACATCGCGCTCATCGATGCCAGTGCCGCCAGTGGTGAGAATGAGACCACAGCCTTGGGAGGAGAAGGAACGAATGGCCTCCTGGATGCGGGTGAGATCATCTGGCACGATGGCCTCAGCGTGGACGGTCCAGCCATAACCTTCGGATGCCTTCCGCAAGGCTGGGCCGCCGAGATCCTCGTAAACGCCCTCGGAAGCGCGGTCAGAGATGGTGATGATGCCGGCGAGCATGCTGAAAAGATAAAATCTAAAAGATGAAACCCGGGCGGCAGACGCCCTTTTGATCTTTTATATTTAGTTTTGAGCTTTTCCGGCGGCTGCGTCCGGTTTCGCACCTTTGTCCGCCGTGGTGGGCTTGCGTTCGATTTGGATAAGATCGCGGAGGATGTGGATGGTCTCCAGCTTCACGGGTTCGATGCCATAGGGGAACTTGGAGCCATCGGTGAGGTTTTCCTCGTCCTCATCGTCCTTCTTGTTGGTGCGCATGCCGGTGCTGTCTTCCTTGGTGAAGGTGGATTCGAGGACGAGTTCTGGCTTGTCCACATTGTCCAGGGTGAGGCGATAGACTTTGAAGCCGTTGTCCTTGAGGCGATCAGACACTTCTTTAACCCGCTTGGCTCGGTCATCGTTGATTTTGTCACGGCGCTGCTCGATTTCGAGACGCTCTTTCTCACGCTCAGCGAGGTTGAGCGTGACGGTATTCCTATCGATGCGCTCCTTCAGGCGCTTCGAGTCGTCTTCGATGATTTGGAATTCAGGATTGGCGGAGATGCGGCTCTTCACGCTGGCGAGGAGATCCTCGATGGGGAAGGCATCGGGACGCCAGGGGCCGAATTTTCGCGCTGGAATGGTGTCGTAAGGAAGCGGGTTCTTGGCAGCGCCCTCGCCGATATCGAGGACATCGAGACGAGAAGGCAGGTGAATGTCCGGGACGACGCCTTTGAGCTGGGTGGAGCCACCAGCGATGCGGTAGAATTTCTGAATAGTGACCTTGAGCGATCCTGCACGGCTTTTCTCGCTGAAGAAGGGCATGTAGCGGGCCACATCGAGGATGGTCTGCACGGTGCCTTTGCCAAAGGTGGAGCTGTCTCCGACGATGACGGCACGGTGGTAATCCTGGAGGGCGGCGGCGAGAATCTCAGAAGCGGAGGCGCTGGCCTTGTTCACGAGGACGATCATGGGGCCGTCATACACGGGCTTTTCAGCTTCGCTGTCCTTCCAGGAGATGCTGCCGCGCCAGTCTTTGGCCTGAACGACGGGACCGGTGGGAACGAAGAGACCGGTGAGCTTCACGGCTTCGTCGAGCGAGCCACCGCCATTGTCACGGAGGTCAAAGACGAGGCCCTGGATGTTTTCTTTGATGAGGCGGCGCAGGAGGCGCTCCACATCGGCGCTGGCGCTGACGGTGCCACCTTCCATGTCACCGTAGAAATTGGAGAGATTGATCCAGCCCAGTTTGAGGGGAGGTCCCATCTCCGACGGAGTTTGCAGCATTTCAGCATTGGCGAGCTTTTCCTTCAGGGGCACTTCGGCGCGAACGATGGGGATGATTTTCACGCCGGTGGGGTCGTCCGCAGGATTGATCTTGAGGCGGACAGTGCTGCCGAGCTCTCCACGGATCATGTTCACGACCTTCTGAATCTTGAGGTACTTCACATCGACGAACTCCTCATCCCCTTGTGCGACGGCGATGATACGGTCGTTGAGCTGGAGGGAGCCTTCTTTGTCTGCGGGGCCGCCGACGACGATGCCCTGAATCTCTGCCGCCTCGTCCTTCATGCCGAGGAGGGCACCAATGCCGACGAGCTTGTGCGTCATATGCTGGTTGAACGAGTCACGCTCATCGGTGCTCATGTACTCGGTGTGCGGATCGTAGGCCGTGGCCAACGAGGAGAGGAAGAAGTTCACGGTGTCCTCGTTGTCGTTCTCGTTGGTGATTTCGAGCAGCTTGTCGTAATCCTTCGCCACTCGCTCCTCCGGCGTCATGTCTTTGTCGTCCTTTTCCTTTTTAGCATCGGCGGTTTCGTTCTTCGGCTCAGCAGGCTTCTTGGGTTCCTCTTTTTTGGCTTCAGCGGTGGTATCCTTACCCTCGGCCTTCTTTTGGGCAGCTTTCTCGGCCTTCTTCTTGTCTTCACGGAGGCGGGCCTCATCGGAGATGCGTTCCTGGAGGAGGTTTTCCTCAATGATGTCGAGCCACATCTTATCGGAGGCGGCTTTGTCCTTGGGCCAAGGCATCTTGTCGCGCTTGAGGTCGATGGTGCGTTTGGAGTCGAAGGTGAACTTCTTGCTCTTGAGCGTGGCTTGGACGAACTCGACGCGTTCCTTCACGCGTAGTTTGTAAACGTCGTAGATCTCGATGGCCGGGCTGATATTCCGCATCAGGAGGTGGTCATCGAGAGTGGTATCGTACTTCTCGCGAAAGCCGTCCACATCATCCTGAGTGAAGTATTGGTGACGGAAGTCGAGCATGTCGAGGAAGTTCCCCAGCATGGTCTTCGACATCTCATCATCGAAATCACGATGCGAGTAGTGGTGGTTTTGCAGCATGTAGGCCACATGCATGGCCACCTGGCCGAAATTCATCTCCGCAGAGAGGAGGGTGGGCGCAGCCGATGAGAGCAGCGCGAGAGCGGCAGAGGCCGCCACGAAAAGGGACGAGGGTTTCACGATCATACTTCCAAGGGTTAACGAGCCGCAGGTTCGGTTTTGCACGGAACTTTGTATTTTCCGTCTTGAATTGTCCACCGGTTTCCCGCATTTCGCGGGCCATGTCGAATGTCACCATCCAAACCTTCACCGGCGGCATCGCCGCGACGAATGGCTGTTTCCTGAGCCTGCCCGGCGGCAATGTGCTGGTCGATGCCCCAGAGGGCGTGGCCGCCTGGCTCGAAAAACTCGGCCTAAAGGTCGATGTGCTCTTTTTGACCCACCAGCACTTTGATCACGTCCTGGATGCCGCCAAAGTGCGGTCAAAGCATGGTTGCCGGGTTTTCTCGTGGGCGGCCCACTCGGTGAATCTGACGCTGGAACGGCTTTTCGGGGCTGTGACCGGCACTTCGATGGCTGTGACACCCTTCGAGGTGGATGAGCTTCTCGAAGGCAAAATCTCCGTGGAGGCCTGCGGGGTCACTTGGAAGCTTTTTCATGTCCCCGGCCACTCGCCGGACAGCGTTTGCTTCCTCTGGGAGGCACAAAAGCTGCTTTTCGGCGGTGATGTGCTCTTCCGCGACAGCATCGGGCGCACAGATTTCCCCGGCGGCTCGATGCGCCAGCTCGTGGAAGGCATTCAAACAAAGCTCCTTACGCTGCCGGACGACACGCTCGTCTATCCCGGCCATGGCCCGCACACCAGCATCGGCGCAGAGCGGCGGGAGAACGAGTATTTGCAGACCTAAAGCCTCAAAACTTCACCGTCGCCCCGAGATTCACGCCGAGGCCGGGCTCGTTGCTGCCGCTGCCGTGGTAGCGGTAGTTATCGTTCAGGATGTTTTCGACGCCGGCATTCAGGATGAGATGGTCGTTCACCTGCCAGCCGCCGCGCAGCGTGACGAGCCAGAAGCTCGGCGTTCCATTGGCAGGAATGCGATCCGTATCCGCGAGGTCGGAGGCATTCATCCGGGCCGCCTCGCCGTAGGTGAGGCACACGAGCTCCGTCCACACCTTCTTCGACGTGGTCTGCCAGCGCACACCGCCGTAGCCAACAAGCGGCGCCACCTTGCCCAGAGGCTCGCGACGTGTGGCGGCGGAGTTTCCGATGAACTGGTCCGCCTCGCCATCTACCCAAGCCACATGCCCGAAGACGCTCCAGTTGGGGTTGATCTGCCAGTTCGCGGAGAATTCCACGCCCTGCATGTAGCCGTCATCGGCGTTCGCCTTCGTCATCTCATTGCGACCACCCACCACACGACCGGTGGGACGGCGCACAATCATGTCAGTAATACGCGTGTAAAAGTAACCCAGGCTGGCAGTGATCGAGTCGGTCTGCGCTTTGAGACCGATTTCAAAGGTGTTGTAAAGCTCCGGGTTCAAACCGGTGGCTGGTGCCTCGCGGGTGGTGGCACCGGAGAGGTCATCGCGTGACAGGTCGGATAGGTTCGGCGCACGGAAACTCTGCGACCAGCCGCCGAAAAGCTGAAAGCGGTCCTTCGAATCGAGGTCCACCATCAGGCGCAGATTCGCAGAGAAGTTATCCCACTCGTCCGAGAAGCTCTGGCGTGCGCCGGTGACCGGGTTGGTGAACTTCCCCGCGTCCGCCCGCACATGCGTGTAGCGACCGCCGGCGATCAGATGGAGGCGATCGCCGAAATCGACCTCGTCTTGGAGGAAGACTCCCAGCAGGCTGTAGGTTGAGTCATCGGCCACCGCGCCCGCGTTCACATTGTCCGACGAGTCCGTCTCCACCCAGTCGTGGTAGAAATCCAAGCCATAGACCAGCTTGCCGATGGCCGTGTGACTCTCGAGCTGGAGATCCACGCCGAGCGTGGTGAGATCGACATCATTGAAGGACCTCGCCCCCGCTCCGGTGACGCGAAACTGTTCCTCGCCTTGGGTTTGCAGCGAAACCGTCAGACTCGCCGCGTCGATCCAGCCACCGTGGTCCTTGCCCGCCAGACGCAGGTAGGAGAGGCTGCGCTCTTGATCAAACAGACGCACGCGGTCCGTGCCGATGGTGGTGCCTTCAAAGGAAATGCCTTGGTTCGTCGAGTGCGTACGCCAGGCATCATTCATGCGGCTTTGCTGATGTGCCGCGGTGAGCAGCCAGTGATCATCCAAGGCGATGTCCAACCTGACATCAAAGGCCCACTGATCATAGCCCGTGCGCGGCTGGCGGGGCCCCTGCCCTGGCTTCACATCGCCAAACTGCCCGAAGGTGCCGCCCACATGCAGGCCCCACTTTTGACCTTCACCGATGCTCGCTTCGAGATGCTCGATGTGGCTGTGTTCCGCGCTGCTCCAGCGGTAGCTAGCCAGCCCATGTGTGAAAAAACGACCCGCCGCCTCGCCGCCGAAGCCGGAGCTCTTTGAGATCGCGTTGACCGTGCCGCCGATGGTATCGCTGCCATAAAGCACGCTGCCTTGGGAAGGAATCACCTCAATGCGCTCCATGGCGAAGGGATCGAGCAGCGCCCAGTATTGATTCGGCCCCTCACGGAAGGTGGAGTTGTTGTAGCGAATGCCGTCCACGAGCAGCAGGTTTCGGAAGCCGGTGAAGCCACGGATGAAGGGTGAACCCTGGCCGTTCGAAGTCTTTTGGATCGCCACGCCCGGCGTCTCGCGCAGGGCTTCCGGAAAGGTTCGCGGCTGCCGTTCCTCGATCTTCTTCGCATCGAGCGTCTTCACGATGGACGGCAGCTTCTTGGCCTCATTTTCGGAACGTGTGGCCGTGATGACGACCTCCGGCAGCGGATCAGCGGCGGAGACAGCGGCGGCGAAGATGAAAAACAAAATGGAGCGCATCGGAAACCTCATCAAAGACACTCCAAAGCCTTTCGTCACCTCCCGCGAGGCCAAAACCGGCCCTTCGACCAAAAATCATCCCTCACCGTGTCTCCGATGCTCACTTTTTGACCATCCCAGACAGGCGGAGGTGAAGTGCGGGAGTAGTGGAGTGTTGAATCCGTGATAGCATCCCTTCATCACTCCATCGCTCCACGCAGCTCACCCTCGTCATCCCTTGGTTCGTCGATCTCATCATCCCGCAGGCCGGGATCTGCATCTTTAGCTAAATCCGGGAATGACGACCCACGGAATACACTGAACGCACGGAAAATGAAGGCTGCGCTACGAACTCATCCAAAGGGTTACTTCATCAGCTCCTTCACCGTCGGCTCGATGGCATCGGCCCACATCTGATAGCCTTTGGCATTGAGGTGAAGGAGATCGGGCATGATGTCCTTCGGCAGCGTACCATCAGGCTGGAGGAAGCTGGTGCCGATGTCTTTGAAGGTCACTTTCTTGCCATCAGCAAGCGCGGCGAGGAGCTGGTTCGTGGCGACGTTTTGCTGACGCAGCTTGTCCTGCGGTGTGGCTCCGCGGGGGAAGATGGCGAGCATGAGCACCTTCGTCTCCGGCATCTTTTTGGCGAGGATGTCGAGGATCATCTTCACGCCGGCGGCGGTCTGCTCGGGCGGGGAGGTATAAACGGCGTTGTTGTGCTCAGCGGCGGGGCGGCCCTGGTGGCCGGTGTTGTTCGTGCCGATCATGAGCACGATGAGCTTGGGCTTGATGCCGTCGAAATTGCCGTTTTGCAGACGCCAGATGACGTGCTCGGTGCGGTCGCCACCAATGCCGAAGTTGGCAGCTTTCAGGGGAACCCATTTCTTGGCCCAGACTTCCTTGCCGGCACCTTCCCAGCCCTGCGTGATGGAATCGCCGAGGAAGACGAGCTGAGCTTCACCCTTCTTGGAGGTTTCGTTGAAGGTTTCGTGACGCTTCACCCAGCCGCCCGTGCGAGGC
Source organism: Verrucomicrobiaceae bacterium (assembly GCA_040381795.1). Classification (GTDB taxonomy): domain Bacteria; phylum Verrucomicrobiota; class Verrucomicrobiia; order Verrucomicrobiales; family Verrucomicrobiaceae; genus Prosthecobacter. Next base: position 20,770 of record JBEIGR010000007.1, read on the forward strand.
ACAGGCGTGGTGGCGAGGTTTGATTGGGCGAGGGAGAGGCCGGTGAGGGCCACGAGAGCGAGGAGCGTGGGCTTGATCATGGTCGAGAAATTCAAAAACGTCACATCCGGGCGAGAGCGGCGGCGAGCCGAGTCTTCACGGCGTCGGCCGCAGGCTGCTCGCCATTCATTTCGAGCAGGGCGATGTAATCGAGGCTGGTGGCTTCAAAGCTGCGCTTCTCGGTGGTGATCTGAGCTTCGAGGATGGCGAGGGCTTTTTCGAAGTGCTGCTTGGCGGCGGCGTTGTCTCGCAGCTCATGGCAGGCGGTGCCGAGATTGCTGAGCGCCTGCGCCACATCGCGGTGATTCGGGCCGAGCACGTTCTGACGCACGTCGAGGGCATCGGCAAACATGTCCTTCGCCTGATCAGGGAATCCGGCGACGTAGTAGAGGCCGCCGAGGTTGTTGAAAAGCGTGGCGACGGCTTCGGAATTGCGGCCGTGATTGGCTTCGAGTGTTTCGAGGGCGCGGAGGTAGTGCTGCTCGGCGAGGGCAAATTTGCCGAGGCCTTTGTAAGTCATGGCGAGGTTGTTGCGGAGCTGCGCGGCGACTTCTTTGCTGTCCTTGGTGTCCAGCGCATCGAAATCCGTGATGGCATCCTCATAAAAGGTCGTGGCTGCTTCCTCGCGTCCGCTGAAATCGAGCAGCGTGGCGAGATTCATCCGCACATTGGCCAGCGTGCCGACGGGCAGTTCCTTGCCTTCGGCGGAGGTGATCACCTCGCGGTAAGCGGACTCGGCAGCGGCAAGATCTGTGTCCCGCTGGGCATCACCGACGAGCTGGAGTGCCCGCACAAGCGCGGGAAACTTCGCCGGGTCAGCGGCGGCGGCTTCGCGTGCTTTGGCAGCGGCGGAACGGGCGGTTACGAGGGAATCAGGCATGGTTGGGGGACAGCCAGTTTCGTCGATAAGCGGCCCGCCCGTCAAGAGACGTGTTCCAAAGGTAGCGCCTCACTTCGTTTTCACCTGCCAGCGGTCATCAAAGAAGTCTGCGGCGACGACTTTTCCGGCGGTTTCGGCGTTCGGAGCCTGCGTGATGTCCAAAATGGCCCAATCGGGCAGCTTGGGGTTTTGCAGCGAATTCGTCTTATCGTGGGCCTCTCGGAAGGTGAGGCCGGAATTGATGACGACCTCGAATCCGGCGGATTTCAGCGCCGGGTAAGTCAAAACAGGCACATGCGTGGCGGCATCAAAACTGTCCTTCGACTTCATCGCGACCTTCTTGGCGTCCCAAGTGAGCGGCAGGCCGCCGAGCACGGCTTTGATGCACGAATTCGACTCCGGCGTGCCCCACAGGATGAGGCCTTGCGTTTTTCCCTCGGCGAAGATGTCTTTGATTTCAGAAGCCTTCACCACACGCACATCACCGCGCATGAGGCTGCGCCAGCGAGTGAGGAAGTGCTCGGATTCGGTCTTCACCCAGGCATCGACGGCGGTGGAGGACGATTGACCATCCGGCAACACGACGAGGAAGCGCTTCATAAAGGCAGTGTCGATCAAACCAGGGTGCGAAGTGGGTTTGCCACCTTCCGGGCCTTCGTGTTGGAAGGGTGTGGCATTGCCAAAGTCACGCCACTGGCCGTTTTCTTTGATGAGGCGGCAAAGCGAGTTCGGCACGCGAGGTCCAGCGCTGAGGAAATTCTCAAATTGCGGCAGTTCGGGGCCGACCATGAGGCTGAGCGCGGTGCCATCGACGACGACCTTCACCTTGCCGCTTCCCTTTCGAGCCTGAGGCGGCGGGTAGAGCACGATGCGCGTCACATTGCGGGTTTTGATCTCGATGGTTTGGCCGTCGAGCACCTTCGCGTCGAGGCGGGCGTCCTTCCAGCTCTCCTCTAGGCCGTGGAGGTTCACCCACTTCACGCGGCCATAGAGCGGCGTCTTCGTCTGGATATGAACTTCATCCGGGAAGAGCTCACGACCCTTCGCGACGGCTTTTTCGATCCTGGCCTGCACTTCCTTGATCGTCTCGGGATGATACTTGTGGCCCATGCCGGGGCCGATGAGGTGCGGCGGCTTCATGCCTTCCTTCGCGAGCACTTCCATCATGTATTCGGCGCTGTCACGCTGCGCATCCTGCTCGCCGCTGTAGCTGATGAGCGGCACATTGATGAAATTCCGCGCATAGTCCGGCACATCGTAAAAGCCCCAGAGAGTCTGCTCATACCAGGCGGGATACTTGTCCAGCGTGAGCTTCTGGTAGCGCTTCACATCGGCGAAACCGGCACCGGTGTGCACACAGGCCCACTGGTCGGGAAAATGAGCGCCGAGATGCCACGCCCCAGCGCCGCCCATGCTGAATCCGGCGAGCGCGACACGGTTCGAGTCGATGTTGAAGCGCTTCATGGCATCGTCGCGGCATTCGAAGACATCCACCTCACCGGCGGACTTCCAACCGTTGCAGTAGCGGCCGAAGGGATGAATGACGATGGTGCCTGCTGGCTGAAACTGGCCGGGCTTTTTCGCCATGAGACGGCTGTAAACGAAATTCAGATCCGTCGCGGTATCGCCACGACCGTGCAGCCAGATCCACATCGGCGTCTTCTTCGCCTTGTAGTCGAGACCTTCGGGGATTTCGACGCCGTAGGGCTGCGCGGAGTCGTCCAGCTTCGAATAAAAGCCCAGCACCTTCGGCCCGCTGCCGTCGAGCCAGGGAGTCTGGTTCTTTTTCAAGCCATCGATGCGCTTCGTGGCCTCATCGAGCAAGGCGTTCGCCTTCTTGAGGCTATCTTCGGGCTTTTTGTCATACCACTCATCGAAGTCGAGGGCGTAGCGCACGGCTTTGAGGAAGATCTCCGCGTCCGCCGCCTGCGGATGCTTTTTCAGCCTCACAAAATCCGTCGTGAGGCTCTTCAAGCGTGCCTCAATGCCTGCTTCTTGATCGGCGGAAAGCGCGGCGGTCGGTTTGGGTGGCAGGCTGCCTTTGAAGGACGCGGTGGCGCCGTTTGGACTCAGTTGAGCGAAGGCAAACGAGGGGAGCAGGGCAAGGAGGAGGACACGCATGACAAGAAAAAGGGAGCCGCATTAACACGGCTCCCCGGTGGAATCCTTCACCTGCGCGGCGAAAGGCGGCCTCATTCCTTCTTTTTACCGGAAGCGAGCGGCATGATGCCGAGATCGCGAGCGTCCTCGATGGAAATGAGCTGCACATTCGGGTCATCGCCAGCGTCAAAAGCCTCCATGTGCTCTTCGAGGCTCTCCAAGCCAGCGTCGATCGCGGCCTCGAAGGTTTTGAAGGAGGCGTTGAGTTCCTTCTGCTTCAGCTTGGCGGGCAGCTTCGGTAGATCTTTGAGCGGCTTCAGATTGTCCTGGCCGAGCATCGTGGTCTCCAGGCCGATGAGACCTGCATCGTCACCTTCACCGTCCATGTAAGCGAGGAAGCAATGGCCGGGCACCATCACGAGATACACATCAATGCCGATCTTGCGCAGGATGGAAGCCATGAGCACGGAGCCATCCACGCAGTTAGCCTGAGTGTTCTTGATGCTCTCATCGAGAAAGCGCACCGTCTGGCACGAGGCATATTTGCTCGGCGTGGTGGTGGTGATGCTGCTGTATTTGATGCCACGACGTTGCAGGGCGTTCCAGACGGCGAAGACCTGTGCCATGACCGTCTCCGAATCGCCGGACTGGTAACCATCGAAGCTTTCGATGACCTCGGCGTCCCTGCCGATCTCCAGCGCCTCTTTGAGAAGGCCGTCGATCCACGGGTGGTTCTCGTTCACGAAAGCGGCGAACATGAAGGAGATGTCGTCAAACTCCTCACCTGCCTCGTCGAAAAGAATGTAGAACGGGCAGTCGTTGATCGAGCGTAGCACGACGGTCTCGTTCACCTCTGGCATCTCCTCGCCGTCGATGGTGACCTTGATGGTGACATTCGCGGGCCGCTGCTCCAGCACCTGATGCAGCGCGGCGTAGTCCCAGACGGCTTTGGGGAAGATGTGAACGATGTCGTAGGCCCTCTTCATTGTGCCCTTCCACTTGGAGGGTTTCAAAAAGCCGTCCCCGCTCATCTCGACGGCGATCTTCGCCCCTTTCGGCACGTTCGTAAGCTCCGCAGCGATGAGGCCGTTTTCATCGCCATAGACGGCGATCTCGTCTTTTTTGAGCTTGGGATCTTCCGGCGTCTTTTTGTCCTCGGCGAGCTGCTCATCGCCATTCCAGTCCATCGTCGCCGTGGCGATGATCATGCTCGTAAAGAGGTCTCGGCCAGTGTAGCTCCAAACATCTACCTCAGGGGCATCCTGGGCAAAACCAAGCGAAACGGCGGAGAACAGGGACAGAATGACTTTATTCATGGGTAAAGGAGGTGCGATAAGTAGCAGCGCCCGTGCCTTCGCCAAGCCGGAAGTCACTTGATCTCCTTCACAGGAGCATCACCGAGCTGGAGCGTCGGTGCCTTGGCCTCATCACTCACATTCAAAGCCACCCAGTGACCGTTCCCGGCATGCGTGGGGAATCCGCAGGCCAGCGCATACTCGCCCGCCTCGTCGGCGGTGAAGGCGAAATCTGCCTTGGCATAGGCCATGCCCTGCTCCGGCTTCGGCACACCGGCCCCATCGAAGTAAGGAGCGCCCATTTGCGGCTTCTTCAGCATGTCTTTTTCCACCACCAGCAGGCTGTGCGGGATGGGGCTGGGATTGATGAAGGTGACCTCGACATTCCAGCCGGTGGGCACAGTGAAGATCGCCTTGCCGTGGGCGAAGCCATTGAAATTCATGCCGTAGTTCGCGGCATTGTAAGTGGCGATCAGGACGAGCTTCACCGTCTTCGGCTTGTCTCCCAGCTTCATGAAATCTGCCTCGGTGATGCCAGCGAAGAGTTCCTTTTTCAAACCTGGAATCTCCATGGCGGTATGATCATGACCTGCCGGCTGCTGGGCAAGAGAAAGCGAGGAGAGGAGGCTGAGGGCAAGGAGGAGGCGCATGAGAAATATGAAGGCTGGAAGATAAAAGATGGAAAAGGAGGCTGGCTTGGGAAAGCGTAGACGCATGGGGAATTCTGTCGATGTTTTGTGCAAGCCTGATGTTTTGGTCATCGGGGGAGGCAGTGCGGGCGTGGCCGCAGGCATGGCGGCGGCTCGGCAGGGCGCGGAGGTGATGATGGTGGAAGGCGGTGGTTACCTTGGCGGCGCGGGCACGGCAGCGCTGGTGCATTCGTTTTGTGGCCTGTATGAGCTCCGCGAAACCGAGGCAGAACCGCTGAAGATCGCCAATGCGGGCCTGCCAGAGGAGCTGGAGCACCGCCTGCGTGAAGAAGGCATCGGCGAGCGGCGGCGCATGGGCCGCGTGGATGTGCTGATGCAC
>JBEIGR010000008.1:0-23995 GCA_040381795.1 Verrucomicrobiaceae bacterium
CCGCCGCCGACGGCAATGTTGCCAGCATTCAGCACGACGGCGGCAGCGAGGGTCAGGTTTCCTGTGGCGCGGATACCGGCGTCACCGGCATCGACGGCTCCGATGGGGGCGATGAGATCGACATTGCCCGGACGCACACCGGCGACGGTGGCGAGCACGCCGATGCCGCCACCCGTGGCGAGACCGGCGAGATCTGTGGCGACGGCGGCGCTCTGCGGATCAATGATGACGCGGGTGGGCGGGGCGGACTGGATGGTCTTGGATGAGGAGCCAGCGGCGATATTGCCGATAGTGGACCAGATGCTAATGTCACCACCGCGGAGGGTGAAGATACGGGAGATGCCGATGCTTACGTCTGAATCGGTAAAGACATTGATGCTGCCGCCGGATTCGGTGATGATGCCGGGAGGAGGAGGGGGGGAGGCGACCTTAACCTCCACCGCGTCGAGCTGGAGCTGGAGGCCACCGCTTGGAGCGAGGATGCTGATGTTGCCACCGCTCTTGGTGCGAACTTCACGATCCTGCGTTTGGATGTTTCCATCGAAAGCATAGCCGGGGATGGGACGGTCTTCGGCCTTGATGAGGTCGATGCCGGGCGTCTCAACGATGGGTTTGCCTGTGATAGGATCGTTCACGATGTTTCCAAGTGCGTCTCTTTGCAGCACATCATCAGCGCGGAAGAGCGTTTGGATGGCCTCGTAGCCAGCTCGGTAGGTGTTCACATCCGGGCTGTCGGGATTGTTGCGGTCTCGGCCCGCATCGCGGAGGGCGAGGAAGTAGAGCGCCATGGCGATTTGATCACGTTGGGCCGTGGTGAGGGTAGGATCGTCGAGATCGATGGAGTTCGCTTCGATAATGGCTCCTGATTCAGGAGCGCCGATCTGGATAGCTGCCGGTGGCTCGCCGAGCGGGGTAAAGGGTCTCCAAACCACCGGGGCCGAAGGATCGGTGTCTTCGAATAACATGCTGCTTGGCAGCCCACGGAGGCCATCACTCTGAAGCATGGCAGCCAGTTCGGCGAGGTAACGGCGGCCAGCGAGTTCATACTTGGGGGCTGTCGGGTTGCCAGTGAGGACGCCCTGATCATACTGGATGGCGTAAACGAAATCGGCGACCTTCGCGTTCGAACTGCCGAAGCCTGCGGAGACTCCACCCATGCCGGCGGCGAGGAGAATATCCGCTCCGGCGAAGGGCAGGTTGGGATTGCGACCATTGCCGATGCTGGTGATGCCGGTGGCGGTGCCGTCCGTGTAGAAGAGAGTGTTGTCCTTATTTCTGGGGACAGCGCCGAGGTTGAGGTCACGACCGGCGAGGACCTGGAGGGTGCCGGGACCGCTGATCTGGATATCGCCGTTTTTGGGGATTTGACTCGTGGCAGGGCTGTTGCCGGGGAGGCTTGCAGCGGTGCGCAGGGCAGAGTTGGCGTTGTAGGCCACGAGGTCACGCCCGGAGGAGACGGTGGAGAGATCGCTCTCACGGAGGTTTTGGATGTAAAAGGCAATGTCCGTGATGTCACGCCCAGCGAGGATGCTGGCTTTTTTGGGGGAGAAGAGCTGGAGGCCGGAGATGTCCCCACCAAGGGCGCTGAGGCGCACAGGCTGGGTGTCCGCCGCGTGGAGGCCTCTGAAATGCAGGGACTGCTTCACCTGGAGAGAGGCGTAGACGCCGGTGGTGGAGCCGGACTCCGTCAGCAAACTGTCGAGGGCGGCCAGGAAGGGTGTATCACTGGTGACCTGGGCGGCATTGTTGTTGATGTTGTTGGGGACACTGGGATTGAAGTAAGTCTGGTAGTAGGCGAAGGGGGTGAGCGGACCGTAGATGGAGGCGGGATTGGCATCAGAGATATTGATGGAGGAGGAGGCCCAGGCGGTGGTCTGCTGGCCGGCGATAAGCGTGTCAGAAACGCCGGTGGGGGCCAGGCCGTGGATGGAGCCGCTGGCCAGTAACTCCAGCGTGCCGGTAGGAGAGGGGGAAAGGGTGACGTTCCCGATCATCGTGACATCCCCGGCAAAGGCGGTCGCTTTGAGGGTGCCAGGCATGAACGTGGAGAGCGTGGTGCTGAAGGGGGAGACCGATGTCTCCACCAGACGGAGCCAGGGCTGGAAGTAGGCGGCGTTATCGATTGTCGGCGTGAGCACGTTGAGCATCCAGATACCCAACATGCTGTCTGTAGCTGGAGAGTTCGGGGTGGTGGCGGCCTGGCGGAAGGTGACATCGCCACCCAGGGAGGTCACTCGCACGGCGGACTCCGTGCCGTAAGTGCTGAAGTAGGTCTTGTACCAGTGCTTGTTGTTCAACCCCTGCGGCAGCAGCATGGTATTGGCCACCGGACCGATGAGAGCATCTCCGCCAGCGCGGATATCGAGGCTGCCGCGGCCGAGGAAGAAGGTGGTGGGCAGCCAGCTCTGCTCCGGGTGGATAACAGGCACGTTGGAGAGATGCCCGAGCGATGGGGAACGGGTGGCATTGGTGGTAACCTCGTTGCTGGCGATGAGGGTGGCGTTCCCACGCTCGACGTAATAAACGCCGCCATCAATGTTGTTTCCGGCGATCACGGTGACATCCCCGCCGCCCATTTCGAGGAGGGTGGCGGCGCTCGGCGTGCCACTGGCGGCGCGGGCATTGGTGGGTGCATGAGCACTGACGTTTTGCACATCACGGCCGGCTTTGAGGGTCACGTGCCCCCCGCCGAGGGCGGCTGCGCCATCGAAGAAATTGGTGAAATCAACCCACCAACTGGTGCTTGTGGAGGAGTCAGTGATGGTTCGTCCAGTTGCGGCCACTCGGGTCAGACCATAGACGCCTGCCGCATTCACATAACCACGGCGTTGGAGCCAGTTGTTTGGAAGCTGGCGGGAGGAGTCCGCGATTAGATTGCCGCCGGAGTCACGGGTGTAATGTGCGATATCGCGATCGCTCGAGATGCGTACATTGCCACCTGCCAGACTGTAGTGTGCGTCATAGGGCTGCTGGAAGACTCCGACTTGGGAACTTTGTGCGGGGCTGTTGGTGCTGGTTCGATTGACCAGAGGGCGCACAAAGTCGTTCGCAGCGAAGACGGTGGTGATGTTGGGAACAGAAACGCCAGCCGTGTAGATGGTGGCGAATTGGTTGAGGAACTGGACGTCCTGGCCGGCGCTGATTTCGATATCGCCCGTGCCGGTGCGAATGACTTGGAAGCGGTTCGAGGCGGTGGGGGTGTTGTCCAGGGGATTGATATTGATAGCAAGACGAGTGAGCGCCGAAAGGCCAGGGGAGGAGTTTGATCCGGCGCTGGTGGGAATGGCCTGCCCCGCGTCTTTGCCGAGCAAGAGAGAGCCCGAGTTCACCGCTTCGCGGAAATTAGCGGCGCTCACGTCAGCACCGGCGGTGAGGCGGTAGTTCCAGGACTGAGAATTGACCGGCAGCGCGGCATTTGGTGTGGTGAGGGTGGCCATCCACATGCGTTCGACGAGTGCACCCGTGGTGGCGAGGGTGAAGCCATCGCTGAGGGTGTTGTAGAATTCGAGATTGCCACTGGCACGCAGGGTGAGCGTGCCGGCGGCATTTTGAGGGCCATAGCGGAAGGTAGCGAGGTTCCAATCGGCCAGCGCCGCCGAGGTAGGGGTGCCAAGGGTGATGCTGCCGCCGCTGTTCATGATCTCCACACCTGGCTGGATCACCGAGACGGACTGGATGGAGGTGTTTCCGCCGAGCAGTCGAGTGAACATGGCGTTGTAGTTCGCCATGAAGCTCGTGTTGTTGTTGTGGATGGTGGTCGTGTTGAGCGTCTCACCCGCGATGGCGGTGGCTCCGGCACGCAGGAGCACATTCGCTTGGTTGAAAGCATAGGCGCGGAAGCCTTCGATCTCGATGCTGGAGGCGTCGATGAAGGTGCTGGCGATGGGATCAATGTTCAGGTCGTTGAAGGTGGCGTTCTGCTGGGCACGCAGGTGAACTTTGCCGCTGAACTGGCCGCGGAAGGCGCTGGAGGTCGTGAGGCTCTGAGCCCCGGCGATCTTGGAGGTGACGCCAAGATCAAGCGTGGAACCAGAGGCGAGGAGGATGCTGCCTGTGCCGGTGGATTCGATCCAGATGGCACCGCCTTTGCCTGCGCTGTCAAAGTTTTGACCTCGGACGGTGAGCGTGGAGCCGCCGGCCAGCGTTACGCCATCCCTGGCGATGAGGTCGATCCGGCCGCCGGTCACGCCGGAGGCATTGATCGTGCCGTTGACGGTGATACTGCCTTGATCCGTGCCAAGGAGGAACTGGCGGGCGTTCACGGTGCCATTGACGGCGACATTGCCGGAGCGCACACGAAATTCACGGCTTTGATTGAAGGAGCCCGTGTTCAACCTTTCATTCAGCGAAGCGAAATCCGTCAGGCTGCCAAAGTCCATCTCAATGGAGCCTGAGCTGCCGCCAACTCCCGCCTGACCGAGCAGGGAGGGGCTGAAAGTCTGCGTTCCATCTGTTAGCGTTTGGAAGATGAGATTGCCTGCGGTTTTGATCTGGAGAGTGCCCGCGTCTCCGGCCTGTGTGCGAGCGGCGAGGTTCACCACGGCGCGGGAACCTAGCACCACGTCTCCGGCGTCGGCTGTAAGGGATATTTCTCCGGCATCCGTGTAGCGTGTGGCGTCAAAGAACTGCCGTGCGGTGCCGCCAGCGTCCACGCGGGAGCCGAGAATCGAGCCATCGGTCATGGTTTGATCGGCGAGCACGAGATCACCGTTGCGGGCGCGGAGGGTGATGAGGCCGCTGGGGAGCAAAAGCTGCGTGCTGGTGGTGAGTGATGCTCCTTCGAGGGTGAGTTTGGCTCCGAGGCCGAGGTTGGTGGCCGTGGCGGTGGTTTGCGGACGTTGCAGCACGAGGTCACCACCTGCATGGATGCCGTGTGAGGCATTTCCCAGCGCAGCGATGAAGGGCGTGACCACCTGCACATTCGCCTGGGCACGGAATAAGCCGCTGTCCTGCGTGCGCAGTCCCAAGGCGGAGACGAGGCTGACGCTGGCGAACTGGTTCACTGCCAGGGTGCCTTTCCCAAGGGTGATGGTATCCGCCGTAAAGCTGAGGCTGCCGGAGGTCGGGATGATCGCGCCGGGGCCGGTTCCGCTCGCACTGTTATCGAGGAGCAGCGTTTTCGCGCTCACTGCCACAGAATCGGCTCCCTGATTAAAACCGCGAATTTCACCTGCATGGAGTTCCAGTGCTCCGGTGGAGGCAAATGAGCCGGTGCCGTAAATATCGATCGAGGTGTAGCTGAGCAGCGAAAGCGAGTCGGAGGTCTTCAGGGCGGTCAAAAGATCACCGCCGAGCACGAGGCCCGCGTTTGGCTGCAAGGCACCCGCGTTGGCAAGCTGGATGCTGATGCGCCCGCTGTTGAGCTGGATGGCCTTACCGGTGAGTTCGGCGCTCAGATTGAGCGTGGTGGCATTCGTCGAGTCGAGCGTGACGGTGCTGCCGGAGATCACCGCATTGGCACCGATGTTGAGAGAGGGGAGCGCGGAGGTGGTGACGCCACTGCGGGAGGTTTGTGCACCGGTGACTCCGCTTACACGGACCAGCGCTCCATTGCCACCGAGCACGAAGGTATCAGCGGAGGTCTGGGGGCCGTTTTGCGGATCAATCTGTTTCAAAACGGAGCCGTTGGTGATGGTGAGATTTTGTGTGGCGGCCAGCAGGATGTCAGAGCCAGTGAGGGGGGAGCCAGCATTGTCGAGCGTCAGATTGGTGGTGCGCACGTTCACGGCCGGGCTGCTGGTGTTGCCGGAGCGTTCCCCGCCGATGAGGAGGCTCTCGGCATTCCAACCGCTGAGCAGCGCGGCATTCAAAACGAGTTTACCTGGCTGGGCAGGTGCTCCGGGAGCGGCGATGACGATGTCCAGCGGGCTGCTGATATCCACACGACCACCGCGCCCGCCAAGAGAACCGGTAGCGGTGAGGTTGCCTGCCAGTTGCATGGCCTGGACGGCTCCCAGCAGGGCATAGCCACCATCCAGGGGCGTGCGGGTAAGGGGGAGTTCCAGACGCTGCTGAGCCGCCGGGATGAAGGTGCTGGCCTGATAGTCTTCATACTCAGCCCTTACTTTGACGACTCTCTGGGGAGCGATCTCAAAGGACGAATAAACTCGGTTCGTTACGGCAGGGTTCAGGCTGTTGAAGAGGAAGCCACTGGTCTGCACCGCGCCGCCGGGCTTCACAAACGAGTCCACCGGCGTGCCGTCCACTGGAGTGATAAGCAAAGCGCCGGGAAGCAGGGCGTAGCGGGCGGGCAGCAGGGTGTAGGTGCCCTCCGCGAGCAGCCCGCTGCCTTTGAGGAAGATGCGGTCACCGATGTTCAGAGAGTCGTTCACATAGCCTGCATCTCCGCCCAGATTGTTAACGAAGAGTCCTGCGGAGGCAAAAGGTGCATAGGGAGAGAAGGCGGAACCGTAGGAGGGCATCACGGCAAAGCTGCCCTCAGAGGCTAGGATGTCAGCCGTTCCGCCATTTCCCTGCACCCAGCGGTAACCGTAAAGCTCGCCGCCGCCACGGATGTCGATGGTGGAGCCTGCCTCGGTGATCACTTGGCGAGCGGTAGTGCGGATGGAGCTCTGCGGAGCACCGGTGCTGGTGATGTCAAAGCCGGTTGGATCAATCCAGTTCGTGCCGTCTTTGATGAGGCCATAGGGAATGGACACAGCCGTGCCAGTTCGTGGATTGATGGCGGAGACGGAGGTGGTGGAAGCGGCGGCCAGCGTGACCTGCTGCGTAACGGGCACATTCGTGTTCGTCACGAGACCCCGCGGCGCGGTGCCGGTGCCATCCCAGCCGAGGCGGATGCTGCCAAAGGGGGCGCGGAGCGTGCCCCCCTGGGTGATCGTGGAGGCAAAGAGGTTCAGGCGGCCGCCTGCGGAGAGCGGCAGGGCCGGAGTGGCACCTGAAGGGAGGATGGTGATGGAACCGGTCCGGGCGGAACCTCCATCCACATAATCATAGGCGGTTAAAGTGAAGGTGGAGGCCGTCACGGGATAGATCTGGCCGGCGGTGAGAGTGAGGTGACCGGCGATATCGAGGTAACCGCTGCCGCGAAGCTCCTGCCGGGCCGTGAGAGATGCATTGCCGATGCCCTGGAGAGAGAGGAAACCGGTATCGATGAAGTCCGCCTCCACCTCCAGCCTGCCCGTGCCAAACAGCGGGCTGAAGTAGCTGGGCCGTTCACCCGAGCCGGGAACATCCACGACAAAAGGATTGATTAGCTCCTCATCACGTGTGGGTTTTCCGAGCGAGGTGCCCAGGGTCACATAGGTGGAGGTTAGTTTCACCAGATTCGTGGTAGAGAGGACGCCGCCGGTGGCGATTTGGAGGTAGCCGGCGGATTGCAGGCTCACGGGGCCGTTGAACTGTACATTGCCATTCAGGCTCAGGCCCTCAAAGCCGCCCGTCTGGAACGCATCGACGCCAAAATAACCGCGTCCCGATAAGGTGCCGAGCGTCTGGCCCACCAAAGACTGGCCGGGCAAGAAGATCGGATTGGCGAAGGCAGACATGCTGGCCGCGACGAGGAGAGAGATTTCCTTGTCGTCGATTTCCGCACCGGGCGGCACAAAGCGGCCGGATTCGACCTTTAGACTACCGCCACGAGCATCGGCAGCTCCAGCACGTCCGAGAAGGGTGGCCTGGGTGTGGAGAAAATCCCCGCCTTTCAGGCTGATAGCCCCACCCTCGCTGGCGATGAGCGTCGGCACGCTGATTCTCTGCCGAGTCCACTCTGTGACGCTGTTCAAACTGGCGATTTGCTGTCCGACTTCCTCCGGCAGCAGGTCTAGCACTGCGCTGGTGCCGGATACGTCCAGCAGTGCTCCGGCCTCGGCGATGATGTTTCCCTCCACCTGGATCTTCCCGCCGTCATGCACGGTGCCTACCCGGCGGCCAAAAGCATCAGGTTGATACAGCGTCTTGCCCGTGGCGAGGAGACGGCTGCCGGAGCCGAGATGCACGGTAGCACGACCCGCCACCGGATCGGCGTTCTCATTGAATCGGGCGGAGCCGTGGATGGTGATGGTGCCCGCAGGAGTGGAGATTTCGCCGAGAGCGGCGACTGTCTGCGCATGGAGGGTGACGCTGCCCAGCGCATCCGTGACGATGCGGGTGCCCGCGTCCATCACGATATCGCCTCGCACCTTGAGTTGCGTGTTATTAACGAAATTCTGCACACCTGGAGCCTCGAAGCGGAGAGAGGTGGTGTCACGGAAACCCTCCGGGTTGAGCACGCGGGCGATCTCGATATGGCTGAGGCCGCCCGCCAGCGTGACACTGGCCTGAAGTATTTTGACCACCGGCATAATGGACGCACCGCCTGTGATCCAAACGGCGGGGGCGAACTGCGTGGCACTGCCTCCTGGACTGATGTCCGAGCCGATACCGTGCATCACAAAGGTCGAGAAACCATCACGGCTAAAGAACTCTGGTGTCAGCAGCAAGGTGCCGGGATGTAGCGCCGCGCCACCTATCTGAATCGTCGGTGCCTGGAGGGTCATTTTTCCACCATGAGCGCCGGAAAAGCCGCGTAGCTCGCCGGCGAGGGTGAGTGATCCACCGACCAGTGAGGTGATCAGAGGGTCGTTCCCCGCCAGGATCGTTAGAGAACCGGCGTTGCCATAGTGCATGGATCTGTCCGCCAGCAGACCGCCTGAAACATCCAGCAAGCTGCCTGCCAAGACCTCGACCGTGTGACCTTGGAGGTGGATCTGTCCCCCGGCTGTCGTGCTGCCGGCACCGTTCACCGCGTGTGGCACGGTGAGCGGGGCTGGAGCATCGGCGCGGTCGTTGATGACGAGTCCAGCGGTATTTAGAACCGCTCCGCTTCCGATCCGCAGATGCCCACGGGCAGGATTCAATGGCGGAACGGGCATGTTCGGACGCAAAGCGGCGATCAGTTCCGTGGTAAAGGGTGAGATCTCCCAAGTCTTGAGGTCAATGACACCTGCGGGGGCGAGAATGGAGCCTTCCACGGTCACATTCGCTCCGTGCAGCTTGATCGCTCCGGTCGCCGTTGTCCTCAAGGTGGTGGAGGCTGGCATCGTGATATTGCCATCCACATTGATCACACTTAGCGAGCCGAAGCCATGGATGGAAGTCAGCGCTGGGGCTAGGATGACGGAGTCTTTGCGGTCTTGGCGCAGTGCCAGGGGAATGCCGACTCCATCAAGCGCAAAAGCCGCCGCCGCAGCCAGGCCCGCCGCACCGTCCCGGATGGTGATCGCGGGTGGAGTCGGGGAGAAAAACGGCAGCACCAAGGGAGAGCGCACTGCCTGCTGAGCTTGCCAGGTGAGAGAGAGGGAACTGGTCCGTGGGGCTAGCTCGAGCTGCTGGGGGCCGATGACCGTGCCGCCACTCAGCGTGCCGTCCAGCGCCATGGAAGGTGCCGTGATGGAGATACTACCTCCATTCCCGCCCATGACGTGAGCGGCCTCGGAGCGCGTGTTCCCGCTAAAAACACCGGAATTGGTCGTGGTGGTTCCCCAACGTGGATCGGTGCTGCTGCTGCTGCCCGTGTAGATACCATCATACACGACTGAAGGATCGGCTCGGGCGATGTCCACTGGCTTGCCATCGGCTCCCAGGAGTGTCGTGCTGACCTCAGCCGCTGCAAACTCTTGGTAGCCGCCGCTCACATTGAGGCTCGCGCCCTCCTGCATCACCACGGACTCGCCCGCTTTGATGTTTACCTGACCGCCGCCCACGGTGAGCTGGCCTGCATTTCTTTCGATCACGCCCAAGTAGCCGCTCAAATTTGCCAGCGGCGTGCCATACCAGATGGAACCATCGGCGCGGGTGCCGCTCGCCCGCATGTCCACTCGCACCGTCTGTCCGCGGAGATTGCTGTTGCGCTGCAAAGGCGTGTCTGCCAGCTCCGCCGCACGGAGTCCCACATCGAGAATGTATTGCTCCAAGCTCGCGGCGATACCCGCCGAGCCGGCCACGTTCACCATCGCCCCTCGGTCCAGATATACCTGGCCGCCTGCCAGCACGAAATCTTGAAGGGTCTCGATAGACGGCACCACGTCCCAGATACCCGCGCTCAAGGCCACTTTGCCTCCGGGTGCATAGACGACGGAATCGGCGCCGAGATGCACCGCCAGCCCGCGCATATTCACCAGCGATTTGAGGGCCAGCTCCGTGCCGACGACCTTCAAGTCGCTGGCATACTCCGGCAGCACCTGGATCACGGAACCTGCGGCCGTGCGCACGACGCCCGTCGAAACGCCCGTGCCGTTTTGATAGACGAACGGACCTCCTGACCGCGGCTCCGCCGGATTGTAGAACGTGTTGGAAACCGCGTTGTAATCTGCCAGCAGATCCACCCGACCGTTCAATGCGGCCGAGGTGGTGCTGTGGATGAAGCCGTTCTGGTTCACATTTTTGCCCGCGACGATCACGCTGCCGCGCTCGGAGGAGATGAAGCCGTTGTTCGTGGCCGTGCCGCCATAAGCACCGACCTTGCCGACATACACATCCAGGCCGCGCAGGCTCGGATCATCGCTGCTGTGGGCATCGTAACCCACCTCCATGCCTGCGGCGAGAATCGTCTGGCCATCCGGCGTGGAGATGCTGCCGTTGTTGGTGATGTTTGGGCCGATGAGCGCCACACGACCGCCCACATTGGCGGAACTGGTGGGTGCGGTGATTTTGGCTCCAGCCTGCACGGTGATGTTGCCGATCTTGCCGTAGGCGGTGGCTGTGGCGGGAACATCCGGCGAAGAAAAGAGAAACTCGGCGCTTGGATTGTTCAGCAGGCCGTTGGTGACGAGCGTCTGGTTGATGGGCAAAGCGGAGGCGGTGAGGGAGCCGGTATTCACCTCGCTGGCACCACCGAAGATGATGCCGTTTTGATTGATCACATACACTTGGCCGCGTGCTTCGATTCTGCCAAGGATCTGCGAGGGATTGCCGCTGGGATCGGTGATGCGGTTGAAGGCGATCCTGTCGCTCACACTCACGCTGTCCGGGATCGTATTGCCGACGGCATCCAGATAATCGAAGCGCAGGGTTGTCTGACGACCGATGTTAAAGGTGTTCCACTCCAGCACGGCTTGCTGTTGGGTCTGCTGGATGTTAACGATCGCACGGGCGTTCTCCATCGAATGCGTGGCGGGCACAATGGCACCGACGGCGCTGATGAAATCGAGGCCTTTGCCAGGGCCGATGCCATCAATCACATCGTCAAGCCTTCGGGAAAAATTAGGATTGGCCCCTGCGTTGTTCTGCGTGGCGGCGGCAGCGCGTGCAGCATCCTGCATGGCCTGCACCGCATCGAGGGCCAGGGTGTTGCGCGTGAGCATATCCTGCGCGGCGGCGCGGGCCTGGGAGGCGGCTGCGGCGGCATTCACGCTGTTGGCATTGGCGGCGCTGGCATCCGCAGGCACCCCAGCCGCACCTCCTGCGCCCCCCAGCGTGTTTTGGGTAAGCATATCCGCCATGACGGCCTGCGGTGGCAGGATGATAAGGAGGATCATGCAATGGGCGATGATGCGTTTGGCGATCATGAAAAGGGCGGGAAAGGGGTTAGGGGCGGGCTAGTTTTGACAGCGCGACCCCATCCAAAGCAACAGGGTGTTTGTGCAACAATTCCGTCATATAAGCCTGCATGTTGGTGCGGGCCTTTTCAGCGCGGAGGCGGCGGGTGAGAGGCTCCCTCACCTGTTCAAGGAAGGGTGTGTGAGCTTCGCGAACATCGAGAACCTTCAAGATGTGCCAGCCGTCGCCAAGCTTCAGCGGCTCGGAGATGACGTTGAGGGCTAGCTTGGGTAGGCGGGAGAGGATTTCGGGCTGGATCTGGGCTTCGGTGAGCCAGCCGATCTCTCCATCCCGTTTGGCGCTGGCCTGATGCTCACTCATTTCACGAGCGATTTGGGCAAACGAAGTGGGATCAGCCTTCAAACGAGCCTTCACGGTCTCCAGGCGGTCATCACTGATGAAAATCTGCGCGAGGTGAAATGACCTTGGCTGCATGAGTGAGGGCTTGGCGGCTTCGTAAGCGGCTTTCAGCTCGTTTTCGGAGGGAAAGGCAGCGGGAGGCTCGCTGAGCTTTTTGAGGTAACTATCGGCGATGGTAGCCTCGCGGGTGCTTTGGAGCAGTTTTTGCGTTCCGGGCTCTTTATCCCACTTTTTCTCGAGGGCCTCTTTGAGCACGAGACGCTGCAGGAGCATGGCTTCGGCTAGTTTCCGCAAAGTGGCGGCATCGAGCGTGCCGGGGTTCTCGATGTCGGCAGCATGCAGTTCGATGTCTCCGATACGGGCGATGACATCCCCCTCGGAGAAGGCCGATTGACTAAATCCGAATCCCGAAAGAATCACGAAGCACCCATGACGAAGCATTCGAGCCTTCGTCATTCGGACTTCTTTCGTCATTGATGCGCTTCGCTTCCCTAAGGGCAGCCTGCGGCTGTCTGTCTCGCTTCGCTCGGCTCTGGATTCGTCATTAGTCATTGTTTCTTGGGTGCTTCGACACGGGCCGCTTCCTCTTTGGAGACCGGCTTGCTCGCGGTGACGGCGGTTGCAGCGGGTGTCTTCGGGGCATCGGCGGGTTGAATCTTCCCGTCTTGAAGTTTGTCCCCAAAGTCTTGGAGGTAGTTTTCGAGTTTCACTCGCATGGTCCTTGTGAAAGGTTCGCGCGCGGTGATGGCGGTACCGAGGCCGAAGCCTTCATACTTGGCGAGGATCTCATTACCGATGTTGAAGAGATCGAGGTTCTTGCGGTTGGCATCGGCCAGTTTGCGCTCGGCCAGGATGGCTCGGGCAGCATGCTCGGCACGTTGGGCATCGATCTTCTTCGCGGCGGTGACGACTTCGGCATGGCCTTTTTTCCAGGCGGCGAGGGATTCTTGGAGGCGGACGATCTCGGCGGCTTGTGCGGCAGCTTTGTCTTGAAGGTCAGCAATGGCTTTGGAGTCCGTCTCCTTCTGGAGATTGCTTTCTTTGGCGAGCTTTTTGAGGTTCGAGTCGAGGCTGGAGACTTTTTCCTCCAGGACGACCTTATCCGCAGCGAGGCCGGCACGCTCAGCCTCCGTCTTTTGCTGCTGGAGCATGACGGTGCGGAGTTGTTCACGCATGCGCTTGAGCGCGGCCATGGCCGGATCGACTTCTTCGACGGCAAATACCGGGCTGACGGCAAGAATGAGGAAAAGGGCGAGGGATTTTTTCATGATTTAGAAACGGGAAAGGAACTCAATGAGGAAGACATCCGTCTGGAGGGGCGGGCCAGCGATCTGGTTGGCGCTCATGTAGGCGAGGCGTGTCCAGGTGCGTCTCGAGAGGGCGTAGAGTCCCTGGATAGTGTAGCCTTCCATGTTACTGCCGCCGTTGCCAAAGCGGGATTCGGTGAAACCATCGACGACGGCGTCAGACTCCACATGGCGGTAGCCGATGTTGAGGGCCCAGTCGCCGCGCTTGTCGAAGAGGGCCACGGGCTTACCGAAGTTCATGCCGATGTACCAAGCGAGATCGCCGCCATCCCAGGCACCGTTTCCACCTGCACGATTGTTCACCACGGCATCACGGCGGGCGAAGTCGTTCATCGCGGCACGGTCGAGGCCGAAGTTCTTCACGACGTCCGCCATCAAGGAGACCTGCATCGGTTCCCAATGGTTGAAGTCCACGCGACCGTTCCAAGCGAGTTGGCGGAACTGGGTGGCAAGGCCAAAGTATTGGAACTGGTTGATGGTGCCGCCGAGGTTACCACCAGGTGCCGCGCCCGGTGTGGCTGTGATGTTGCGGATGGGGCGGTAAGTATTGCCTTTCTGCGCGAAGAGCGGGCGGCTGTCATCGGTGTCACCCGCGTCATTGGCGGAGGCGGGCACGAAGGGGCTGGAGAGGCGTCCTTCGATGTTTTCCCAGTGATAGTAGGCGATGCCGGATTTCACTTCGATGTCATCCGTGATCTTGAACTGAACGCCGAACTGCGCTGCGATGAGATACTTGTCGTAGCTGGTGGCCTTTGAAGTGCTGTTGTCCGGTGAGTTGAGCGCGGTGTTGAAGACTGGGAAGGCTCCCGCAGTGAAGAAGGAGCTTAGGCCGTCATTCCACGAGTTGGTGATCGAGAAGGCGATGCCGTCCAGATTGACGTCCTCGTCCCACATGATCTGGCTGTTGTTGAAGAACGGATTTTGGAAGCGTCCGAGCTCCACCATGAGATGAGAGTGCGGCGTGAGATCCGCCTCGTATTTCATGAAGGCGCGGTCGAGCCACAACTCGTACTTCGAAAAGTTGCCGCCTGTGGAGTTGGCGTTGGCGGAGCCGAGCGTCTGGTTGGTGGAGACGGGCGAGTTGTTTCCGCCGCTGGCTAAGCGGATGCCGGCGGTGAAGCCGTCCTCCAGATCGATGTCAAAACCCAGACGCATACGCAGACGGGTGCGGTCGCGGTTGCGATCCACATTGAGTTGCGGCGGCAGGGTGCCTGCAGCGTTCCTGAGATCAAACGGAGCACCGGTGTTGATGGCGTTGAAGTTCGGGAACGCGCCGGTGAGGTTGTCATTGCCAGCGGGATACATCAGCATCTCCTGGCGCATGCGCATATCGCCAAACATCTTGATGCGCTGCGCCCATTCGAGACGGCGGTCGGTGGTGGCGGAGGCCCAGCCTTCGGTGCGTGCTTGGGAGAGTACCTCGCTGCGAATCTGGGTGCGGATCTCTTCTTTGACGGACTCCGGGATGTAAGTGACGCGGACTTCTTCCTGATCGGGGGCGAGCGGTGGCAGCGCGGATTGCGCGGCGACGGCGGCCTGCGTTTCGGCGAGGGTCTGTGCCTGGGCTTGAGCCATCTGAGCTTCTTGCTCGGCGCTCTTCACGAGGTCAGCGGCATCGGCTTTGGTCAAGGCACCGCGTTCGACGAGCTTGTTGATGAGATTGACGACGACGCTTTCCGTCGCGGTGGCCTGCGGGCGGGATTGAATGGCACCGGGCTCGGGCAGCAGGGAGATCGGTGGCGGCAGATCGGCACCGGTGCTGGCGGGAGGCGGAGCTGGAGTAGGTGTTGGAGCCGGAGTCGGAACAGGAGGCGGAGCAGCCGGGGCACCTTCCTTCATCTGTGGCACCGCCGTTTTGGCAGGTGTGACCTCGGCGAGGAGAGGGAAGGGGAGATCGGGTTCCTTCAATTCAGGCACCTGGGCCACCACGGGCAGGGCGAGGAGGAAGAGAAGGGGGGAGCGACGGAGGATGAGCATGAGAAAAAGGGAGCGGGCAGGAATTAGCGGCCGTTGAAGCGCATGATGACGGGCATGGGCGTGCCGGGAGGGGCGGGTTCGAGCACCTGGCCCACGAGGGCGCGGTTTTTGAGCATGTCGTCATGCTCGGGATTGCCGGTGGAGCCGTTCAGCACGACGCGGGTGATGCGGCCGGATTCATCCAGCCACACACGGAAGGGCACATTGCCCTTGGCAAACTTCAGCCCGGCATGACGGGAGAGGATTTCCTGCACGCCACGGCCAAATTTGCCCTGCCAGCGGCCACGCTCGGAGTAGGCGCGGCCATTGCCCGTGCCACCGATACCGGTTCCGCCAATGCCACCACCGAGGCCGAGGCCGCTGCCGTCACCACCAGCGATGGCGGTGCCGATAGGTTCATCAGCCGGTTTGTCTGCGGGCTTGTCTTGAGCATCGGGCGGAGGCTCTTCTTCTGCGGCCATCTCTTCTTCCTTTTCTTCCTCGGGCGGCGGCTCCTCTTTTGGAGGTGGAGGAGGGGGCGGCGGCGGAGGCGGTGGCGGCACAAAGACGTCCACCATGACCATGTTCGACCTCTTCTTCGAATGTCCTTTGTCATCCTTACAGGAGACCAGGGCGCAGACGAGCATCGCCAGCACCAAATGCATGGGCAGGCGGCGTAGATCGCAGATTTGGCGTGGGTAAGATTTCATGGAGAAGAGGCGGTTACTTTTTGGCCTGGGTGGCGAGGCCGATCTGGGTGAGGCCGAGACGGCCGACGACGTTCAGCACGTCCATGATGGTCTGATACTGCGTGGAGCTATCACCACGGATGACGACGGGGAATTCGGGCACGCTGGATTTGTGTGCCTCCAACTTGGAAGAGAGTTCGTCGAGGGTGACGGGCAGGGTATTGAGGAAAATCTTGCCTTCGTTGTTCACGGTGATGGCCTGCATCTTCGGGCCTTCGATGGGCTTGGAGCTGGCCGGGCCGCCGCGTGGGAGGTTCACCTTGATGCCCTGCACACCTGCCGTCGTCATGATGATGAAGATGAGCAGCAGCACGAGGTAGAGGTCCACCATCGGGGTGACGTTGATGTCGTCGTAGCTCTTGTTATCGGCATCCATGGCGGTTTAGGCTTCCTTGTGGTGTTCGGCCATCTTGGCGATGAACTCGTCAATGAAGGTCTCCATGTTCGTGACCACATCCTTGATGCGGGCGCTGAGGTAGGAGTAGATGAAGAGGGCGGGAATGGCGACGGCGAGACCGGCGACGGTGGCAAGAAGAGCACCAGCGATACCAGGGGCGATGCTGTTGACCTCCACCTCACCGCTTTTGGCGATGACGGCGAAGGTGATCATGACGCCGATGACGGTGCCGAGCAGACCGAGGTAAGGACCACCGGCGATGCCGATGGTGAGGAAGACGAGCTTGCCATTGAGCTTCTGCACCTCACGCACGAGGCCGCCATGCAGCGTGGCCTTGATGGCCTGGATGGAACGGCCAGAGAGGCCGCCTGGCACGACTTTCTTATCGGAGTTGTCGAGGGTGAGCTTGCGCACGGGTTTGAGGCGCTTGCTGATCTCATCGGCACCGAGGTGGTAGATTTGATACAGCGGGGATTTGCGCATGAGCTTCTGCGACTTGGCATTCACGGTGCCACCGAGGGTTTTGATGCTCTCTTCGTCTTCCGAATCGATGGCGGTGAGATCCGATGAAACCTTCTCCCAGCGCTTGAGGAACTCCTTGGTGGCCTTCTCGATGGTGTTGAGGTAAAGAATCTTGCCGATGGCGATGAGCCAGCCGACGACGGCGAGCAGAGCGCAGAGCACAATGACGACCCAGCCGTCGAAGGTGAGGTCTTTGGAGATGTCCGTGATGAGCGTGAGGTGCTTCGCGATCTCGCTTTCTTCTTCGTGATCACTGGCTTCATCCGCGCCGACGACGAGGAGCTTCTGCGCATCGGCGGCGGTGCCTTGATTGATGGCGGCAAAGGCGATGAAACCGGCGGGGCGGGCGGTTTTGGCGATTTGCAGTTCGTCTATTTCTCCGGTGAAACCTGCGAGACCTGCGCCCGTGCTGTCTTTGCTGATTTCGAGCGGCGTTTTGAGCGCAGGCATGGCCGCGGCGAGTTGGCCGTAAGATTTGCCATTCACAAAGAGGGTGGTCGTACCGGCATCATGCACGGCGGTGAGGTGCGTCCAGGCATTGGCACCGAGCGGCGCTCCGGGGCTGCTGCGCTGCTTATTGATCTCGACGAAGGGCACGCCGTTGTTGAGGCCGAGCACGAAGGCATTCGCGCCATCGCGGCGGCTGAGCAGCACGGCATCGGCGGCGAGGGCGGAGGGCTTTACCCAGGCGGAGATGGTGAGCGGCGCACCGGGTGCCCACTCGGGGAGGGTGTTTACCTTGATGGGAGTCTGACCAAAGACACGCAGGCCGCTGCCGATGAGGGCACCGGCGGCCGGTGGCGGGGCACCTTCAGCATTGGCACCGATGGCGGAGGAGTCCGTGCCGACCTTCGCGGCATCGGCGAAGTGGTAAACGAGCACGCTATCGGCGGTGTAGGTCTCTTTGGCGGCATCAGGAGCAGGAGCAGCGGCATTGCCGTAGTAGAGCCAGATGGCGGTGGCCGCAGCAGGCTTCAATTCGGGCACCTGCACCCACACATAGGCTTCGTTGAGAAGGGAGTCCCACTTCTCGACGTGGTGCTTGAGCACGGTTTTGTGGTCGTCAGCGGTGAAGCGAAGATCGCTGCCATCTTCCTTGGCGGACATGAAGCTCATCACGCCATCGTGCAGGCGCACGAGCACGGCGCTGGTGCCGATGGGATCGGTGATGGCGGCGGCCTTCGTGTCGATGTCGATCTTTTTACGGATGGTGTAGCCGGGATCGAGCCAGAGCTTTTCTTCCGCGTGGAGGGCGGTAGCGAGGGCGAGGAGGCAGAGGAGTCGTTTGAGCATGGGGGAGATCAGAGGTCAGAAGTCAGAGGTCAGAAGATGGGTCTGTGGAATCTGCGTCATCGGTGGATCAGAAGTCAGCGCCGACGCGGATGGTCATGTAGAGGTGGTGGGCGATGGCATCGGGCTGGGTGACGAGGGGCACGCCGAGATCAAAGGAGCCGTAGAGGTGATCCTGCCAGCGGATGCGGGTGCCGATACCGATGCTGGCGAGGCTGTGCGTGCGCTTTTCACCGGGCAGGGTGTTGTTGACGAAGAGCTGGGCGGCTTCGGCGAAGGCGTAGGCACGCCACTCATTGGCCTTGTCTTTGCCATCCCCGATGAAGGAAGGGCTGCGCAGTTCCATGGAGCCCATGATGCCGGAGTCACCGAGTTGAGTGGCGATGAGGTAGCCACGCACGGTATTGATGCCGCCCGCGGAGATCTGCTCGGTGTTGATGAGCGGTGATGGGGAGGCCTGGCCCTGGATGCGGGTGTAGAGCTGGAGATCGCCGGGCAGGTCATGCGTGTGGGAGAGATCCCCACGGAGGTAGAAAAAGTTATCACGAGCGGCGAAGCGGCGGGTGCGGAATTCACTTTCCGAGCCACCCATGCCGCGAAGATGGAAGACGAGCGCAGCATTGAACTCCGTGAAGCTATGCTCCTGCACATGGCTCATCGAGTAAGAGAGCGTGAAGGGATAATAAACGATGGGTGAGGCGACCACGGCACCGCCCGCGTTCACATCCTGGATGAAGTCTTTGTAGTCCATCCCGGCGCTGATGGAATGGAACCAGCCTTTCTCGGCTGGGAGCGTCTTCATGAAGCGGATGCCGTAGATCTGGCCTTTGCCCACGACGGTGCCGCCGCCGAGCGTGGAGATATTGCTATCCTGCCAAGCACCGGTGACCATGACGCTCCAGTCGTTTTCCAGAGGTGCCATGTAGTAGCCGGAGAAGACGGTGCCATCGGAAGCCTTCTCCGGTGCGACTTGGAAGCTGGCCCCGATGGTATGGCCGAGCTGCCAGAGGTTTGCATAGCTCAGCGAGCCGTTGAGACGCAACGGGACGGTGTTGGCGTTGTGGATGTTGTTGAGCTCGAGGCTGCCGTGAAAGGGATTTTTGTCTTCGACGATGAGATCAATATCCACCGTGCCAGGGACGACACCGGCACGGAGTTCCGGGGTGATCTTGCGATCCCGCCAGCGGTTCAGTGCCATGATCTCCTTCTGCACCTCGTTGAAGTTTGGCACATTGCCCTCGGCCATGGACGGGGCCTTCTCCTTGATCTTGCTGGGCAGGAAATACTTCGCGCCTTTCACACGCAGCCTGCCGACGGGGGCCTCGACGACGTTCAGGTAGATCACGCCGCGTGCGCCGGTCTGCCGAGGGACTTCGACATAGACGGTTTGATAGCCGAGGCTGCGATAGGCCTTCTCCAAACCCTGCCGTGCCTGCTCGATGTCATTCTCTGAGCGTCCGGGGCCGAGGTAGGGATAGACGGCCTTTTCGATGTCGATGGGCTTGAGGATCTTGTTTCCTCGGACGCGATACTCCTGGATGTAGAGCGGCCCCACCTGGGAGAGGGCGGTGGGCGCTGTGGCCGGGGTCTCGGCTACCTGGGGAGGTGGAGGCGGCAGATCCACTGCATGCAGCCTATCCGCCACCAGACCGCAGCAGGCCGCGAACGCCAGGGAGCGTGCTTGCCTGAAGGTGGAGCGTGCAGAAGCGGATGGGGTGAAACCGGTCATGTGTGCCATGCTGCCTTTGTTCGCGGCGGGCCTTGCCTCAACAACACCACGGTTACGAATGCGTCACGCAAGGCGACGCTTCGGCTCGAAACGGGTTCCTGAGTCACTGGATTGTCACACGAAACTTCGATTTCGGCCCTTCAGTTGCCTGCGGGAGCCGCTGCCTGGCTGGCTTGGAGCAACTGCTGGCGGTGAAGGGCATTCAGCGCATCTCCCCCATAAAGGGAGGAAAAGCGGTCATCGCTTTCCCGCTGCGCTCGGCGCCATCGGCGGAAGTAGTCGCGGCTGTCGGGAGCGGCGGCGGATGGCCCATCCGGCAGGACGGCGGCTTTGAAATCTTGCCTGAGCCGGTTGAGCTGGTCCGCGTCCTCAGGAGAGAGGCGTGAATCCGTGACGATGGTGGAGAGCTGGCCGTCCGAGATGCCGCCTTCGGCATCTCCCACCAAAAAGGCGGCGGGGATGCTCTCGGTCAGAGCTGGGGGGGGAGAAGCTGCGGCATTGGCGGTGGGGGCGGCGGTGGGCGTGCTACCAGTGCCATCGGCGCTGGCCGTGGCTGTGCCTGTGGCGGGCGCGGGAAGGGGAGAAGGGGAAGCGGCAGGCTGGAGCAAGTGATCGAGGAGAGCGAGGCGCTCAGCTTCGAGCTGGTCAAAGGTTGGCTGGCTGACATTCGCCTGCGGGGAGGCCTGGGCGGCGAGTTTTTCAGCCAAGATCAGCTGCAGCTCTCCATCCACGAGGTGACGGATGGTATGCTCTGGGCAGCCGATGCCCCGGAGATTCGCGATGAAGGTGGGGTAGTCCGGGGATTCGATTTGGCTCCAGTGAAAGGGGGAGCTGCTATCTGAGGCTACAGCAGGCGTGGCAGCGGACTTTGGCTCAGGACTCGTCAAAGGTGCCACCGAAGGTTGTGGCTGCTGCCAGAGCATCCAACCCGCGACGGGTAGGACCAAGGCATTCAGAGACAAGGATAGGAGCAAGGAGCGGTTCATGAGCTGGCAGGAAAACAGGGCGTTGTAGATACAAAAAAATGGTGCTGATGGTTTCCCATCAGCACCAGCATGAGTTTGGACATCCAGCTTCGGATGAGATGAATCATCCTGCTGCCGGATGATGGCAATTAGCGGGTAACAATGCCACCATCGGAACCACGAGCGGCCACCATGTCAACGAAGCGCAGGCCATTGGTGCCGAGCACCGTGGCATTGCCGAGGCCGGAGGCACCGACGAGGGAGGTGCGGAAGGCGGTTTCGCTGCCCACAGGAGATGGGTAGTAGAGGTGGAGGTAGCCCCAGAGGGTGTAGGAACCTTGATAGACGGCGGCAGGGCTGTAATCCACGCCTTCGTAGGTGAGGCCGGTGGCACCAGTGCCGATGGCAGTGGCAGCATCGTTGAGGCCCAGCCAGGCGAGGAAGGTCACCGGGATGTCCGTCTCGATGGCGGTGGTGCCATTAGCTTCGAACGTGTCAACGGTGGAGGACTCCATGCCCATGATGGTAGCGATGCTGCCACCGCTGGAGTAGCCGCCATTGCCTTCTCCCAACGACGCACCCACGCCATCACTGATGCCCCAGATCTGAGCGGAGGTGGAGGAGCCGGAGCCAGCGGTGCCGGTGGTGGTCACTTTCCACTGCTGGACGAGGGCGTTGATGCCATACTTGGCTTCGGCCAGCACGGTGATGCGGGTACCGGAGCCGTTGTCACGACCCACGCCGAGGACGAGATCGGTATGGGCTGCGTCGCCGGTGAAGAGTGCCCGCGGCATCGTGTTGTTGTTCCAAAGCGCACGCATCTGCTGGGCGGTCACATTGGTGAATGCTGGGCTGAGGCGGTTCTTCACAAAGCGGAAGGGGATCACGGCCGGGCGGCTGTCTGTGAGGGCAGCGCTGGCGGCGGTGGTGGATTCTTTGTACACATCCGAGAACGCGAAGCGGGCAGCTTTGGTGCCGCCGGTGGGCTGGCTGGCGTTGATGGTGTTGGCAGCAAAGCCGTCCACATTGGCCTGGGTGATGACGGGCACGTTAGAGCCAGCTGCAGCGGCGATGATGCCGGTGGCGGAGCCGCTCCAGGAGCAGTACACATAGTGAGGGCCGCCGGACACGCCTGCGATGGTTCCCTTGAAGGTGGCCTGATTGGCGCTGCTCAAGGAGGAACCGGTGTGCGAGATGGTCTCGTTGGACATGATGGCCTGCAGGGCAGAGTGGGTGGCGCTGCGGAAGGCGGTGGAGCCGGTGAGGACGAAGTCTTCAGCGGCGGCCTGCTGCGCACCGGCGAGAGCCAGGGCGAGGGCGGAGTATTTAATGATGGATTTCATGGTGTAAATTGAGTGAGAGATAAGAGACGTGGGATGAATTAGGCGAGTTTCTTGGTGGAACGGCGGCGGCGGAAGGCGATGCCGGCAAGGCCAAGACCGGCCAGAAGGGCGCGGCTAGGCTCTGGAATGGCGGTCACATTGAAGGAGACCACACCTGCGCTGGAGATCTGGAAGCTACCCTGGTAGATACCCTGACCAACGGTGCTGGTGACAGCGGCACCATTGTCCTGGGCACCGGTATTGGAGTTGGTGATCCAATACAAGTCGAGGCCGGTGTTATCAATGCCGCTGGCGTTGGACACTTCCGTGCCACCCGCGAGGGTGAAGGAAGTGGACTGGCTGTCCGTCCAGCCTGATCCGAGGGAGGAGGAGAGATAAATCGCTTCCGCGCTGCTGATTCCAGTGTCAGCCGTGGCACCAAAGCTGCCGTTGATGCCGTTGATGGCGTTCGATGCATTGGTGCGCAGACCGGCAGCACCACTGAGGTCCGGAGCGGAGGAGCTCTGAACAGCAGGATTGCTGGAGGACTGAGCGATGCCGATGAAGGGCGAGCGGCCAGGGGTGTTGCCGTTGCCAGCCGAACCGCCGCCAGATGAGGAGGCGCTACGGACGCCCACGACGCCCCAGGAAAGGTCGGCACGGGCGGCCCAGCCAGCGCCATAGATGGCTGTAAGCTCGTCGCCGACGTCAACGACGCTGGTGATGTTAGCGGAAGCGTCACGGAAGGTGACCGCATTACCAATGCCAGCGGTGCCGGAAGGGCCAGCGCGGACGATGAGGTCCGTACCAGCACCGGTGCCACCGGTAACGCGGAAGCCGAGGAGCAAGTCCCCATTGACGATCGAGGCGGCGTTCACGGAGGAAGCGGCGACGAGGATCCCCGCCATGGTAAACATGGTGAGAAGGTGTTTCTTAGTGATGAGCATGTGGTTTGTGTTGGTTGTCGGTTTGGTTGAGGAATGATAATCCATGTTGGATGTGCCTTCCGCCGTGACCGGCAGTCAGCCTTTAGCGGTCTGCTCTGTCTGTCTCCAGCGGGTTAGAGTAACGATTTCGTTTACTTTGAGGCGGCAGGGGGAGGGAGGGGTTTGCGGTGAACTAATTGTCACATTCTAAGAACTCTTGCGGAGTTCTTTCTCCAGCAAGAAGACGAGTTCCACGATGCCGTCGTAATCCCGGCTGCCGGACTGGAGGTGGCAGATGCGGCCTTTTTTATCCATGACGACCATCCGTGGCACGAATGCGCTGAAGTAGCGGCTGTAAACGGCCTTATCCGCATCGGCGGCGAGAGGAAAGGTGAGGCCGTTTTTGCCGCCAAGCTCCACCACTTCCTCCCGCGTGTGACCACGCCCAATACCGATGACGGCGATGTCCTGCCGGTCACGCAGCTTTTGGTGCACGGCCTTTTCGAGATACTTCATCTCGGTGAAGCAGGCCGGGGCGCTGGTGGCGAAAAAATACAGCACGACGACTTTTCCACGCAACTCGGAGAGGGTGAGCTTCCTGCCATCGGTGATGGTGCAGGTAAAATCAGGTGCCTCGGCTCCCTTTTTCACGATCGTGGCGGCGGCGATCTCCTGATCGACCGGATCACTGTCAAGCGCGGTAGCTGGGCTGAGAAGGCAGAGGCTGGAGAGGATTGCGATGAGGCGTTTCATGGGAATGAAAAGGCAGGTGGGCAGGCTCAGCGGCAGTGATTCGAGGTGCAGCCATCGCCACAGGGCATGCTCAGCAGAAAGCGGCAGCCCTGCTGGGGATCGTTCGTCCATTTCAGGGTGCCGTGATTGAGCTCGAGGGCACGTTTGACGACGAGAAGGGCGAGTGAGGCCTCTCCCCAGG
>JBEIGR010000009.1:0-23113 GCA_040381795.1 Verrucomicrobiaceae bacterium
GCGGTTTCTGAAAGCCAATGCGTGAGCACCGGAACGCACGATTCCTGCATTGAGCCGACACAAATCCAGCGTATGAGCACGCCCCGCCATGCTCATCCCGACCTCTTTCCCCACTTCCACCGGCCCCGCCGAATCCAAGCCGCTCATCTCCGATGAAGGCTGGATGGTGCAGCACATGTTTTACACCATCGACCACGGTTACTGGGCCGCTTTGATGCCCGAGGAGCGTGACGAGCGCCGTGCGAAATTCCTCAGCACCATCGAAAGCATCCGCCAGCACCCCGGCACGCAGCTTCTGTGCTTTGCCATGGTCTCCGCGAAGTCGGACCTAGGCTTCATGCTCCTCACGCCCGATTTGCACGACTCGCAGCGCTTTGAAAAACAGCTCAGCCTCTCGCTCGGCACGGATGTTCTCACACCCTGCTACAGCTACCTTTCGATGACGGAGTGGACCGAGTACTCGCAGAGCGAAGAGGAATTCAAAACGCAGCAGCTCGAGAAGGTGGAAGGTCTCACACCCGGCTCGGAGGCCTTTGAAAAACGCCTCGGCGAGTGGAAGGGCCACATGACGAAGTATTTCAACGACCGCCTCTACCCGAACATGCCGGACTGGCAGGTCATGTGCTTTTACCCGATGAGCAAACGCCGCAACGTGGGTGCCAACTGGTATGCGAACGACTTCGCGAAACGTCGCGAGCTCATGGGCGGCCACGCCAAGACCGGCCGCAAATACGCCGGCAAGGTCCGCCAGCTCATCACCGGCTCCACCGGCCTCGACAGCCACGAATGGGGCGTCACCCTCTTCGCTCACGACATTTTCCAGGTGAAGAGCATCGTCTATGAAATGCGCTTTGATGAGGTGACGACGCAATACGGCGAGTTCGGCGATTTCTACATCGGCATCCAGCCGCCGACCGCAGAGCTGCTGCAGCGGGTGATGCTTGCGTGAGGTACGATTTGATCCATCACTGCCCGCCCGTGCAAAACCAGCCCCTCGCCATCGCCGACCGTCAGTTTCGTTCCCGCCTCATGCTGGGGACGGGAAAATTTGCCAGCGGAGAACTCATGCGGCAGGCGATCATCGCCTCCGAGACGGAGATCGTGACCGTGGCGCTGCGTCGGGCGGATTTGAGCGGCAAAGGTGACCCCTTTGCGAACATCCTCGATTTCATCCCAAAGAACGTCCTGCTGCTGCCAAACACCAGCGGTGCGATGAATGCCGAGGAGGCCGTGCGCCTTGCGCGGCTCGCCGTGGCGGCCGGTTTGCCGAACTGGGTGAAGCTCGAAATCCATCCTGATCCTCGCTACCTGCTGCCAGATCCAATCGAGACGCTCAAAGCGGCTGAAATCCTCGTCAAAGAAGGCTTCACCGTGCTGCCCTACATCAATGCGGACCCCGTTTTGGCTCGCCGTCTTCAAGATGTCGGCACGGCGACGGTCATGCCGCTCGGCTCGCCCATCGGCTCGCACCAAGGCATCACCACACGGCGGCAAATCGAGATCATCATCGCCCAGGCCACCGTCCCGGTCGTCGTGGACGCAGGCATCGGTGCTCCAAGCCACGCCGCGGAGGCCTTTGAAATGGGGGCGGATGCCGTGCTCGTAAACACCGCCATCGCCGTCGCCTCCGACCCCGTGCGCATGGCACAGGCCTTTAAAATGGGCGTCGAGGCAGGCCGGGCCGCGTTTGAGATCGGCTTGGGAGAGTCCGCAGCGGTGGCTTCGGCCACGAGCCCGCTGACGACGTTCTTGTATCAGTAGAAGGAGCCAAATACGGGCGGAATTTCCCGCACCACCGTTCGCAGGCTGCGGCCTTCGGCTCTAAACTCGGCATCCAACAGGTCATCGTCCTGCTCGCTAGCTGAAAGCAGCCGCTCAACCGATGGGCGATGCTCTTGCTGAAAACGCGGCGCATAGGGATGGCGGGCATCCGTCCAGTGCCGCAGCAAGCGTGACCGCGCCCCAGGCCTGCGCCAAAGCAGGCGGGCATACTCCAGCCTCGCCTGATCGTGCACGAGCAGCGGCCAGCGAGTGGGATGCGGTGTTTTGGAGAGCGTTTTCATATCAGTCCAGTCTCGCGAGCCAGCAACGCATGCTGTTGGTCACGCGGTTCGTTTCGGCGGAGCTTGGGGGCCAGCAGATCAGCGGGCGAAGGCACGGTGACCGCGAGATTTCCATAAACCTGCCTGAAACACCTGTCTTTCCAGCCTTCGGGAAGCTGGTCGAGCACCATTCGGGGCATCAGGTTCACATGCCAACCATGCTCTCGCTCGAAGTCACTGCCGATGAGCGCATCGTAAGCCAGTTCAGCCACGGCATCGCTCTCCGTGATAGGATCGACATCCATGCTGTTTTCCGGCAGCGGATCATCTCGTCCGATCCTGGCAATATGCCAAAGAAGCCCGGCAGAGCCGATTAAAATCATCTCCGCAGGCTCGGTGAGCTTCCCGCCCCATTCCTGAAGCCAGGTAATGACCTGATGCGGGTACTTGAGTTCTTTCCTGGGCATGAATCAAGATGCACCACCACCTCGCTGTCTGGCAAGGCGACTTTGTGCATGAATCAACCCTTCACGAGGTAGGTGAAGACGAGGACTCCGAGGAAGAGAAGGCTGGCGGCGAGGACCATTCCGGTAAACATAGCAGCGGGCAGATAGCGTGATTCAACCTTCCCGCCAGCGAAAATTTCCCCTTGCGAAAAAAGGTCTGTGAGGCAAACTCCACGCCCCTATGGCTAAAACTTGCTGGCTCGAGCGCGAAAAGCGCAAGACTAAAACTGTCCAAAAATATGCAAAACTCCGCGCCGAACTCAAGGCTGCCGGAGACCACGTCGGTCTGTCCTTGCTCCCCCGCGATGCCAGCCCGACACGCCTCACGAACCGTTGCCGTGTCACCGGTCGTCGTCGCGCCTTCCTCCGTCGTTTCCAAATGTCCCGTCTCACCTTCCGTGAAATGGCTTTGCAGGGTATGATTCCCGGCGTGACCAAATCCAGCTGGTAATTCACCCGTCATTTTTTGGCTCCTCAAAGCCCGGCCCGGTCACAAAACCGGGCCGTTTTCTTGGAGAGGCGGATACGGTCTCCACACACGGACCGCTCCACGATGCCCACCTACTCCTACATCGCGCAAGATCCCGAAAAGGGCTGCCCGTCTTGTCGGCGGGGGTTTGATCTTCGTCGGCCCATGGATCGTGCACCGCTGGAGGTCTGCCCCCTTTGCAAAAAGCCGGTCAAAAAACTCATCGCGGGCTTTAGCACGCCCAAATACACCAAGCCGCTCTCCGTTTCTGACGCGAAGGCAGCGGGTTTCACCATTCTCGAAAAACGCTGCGATGGCAGCTATGAGAAGCTCTGACGCCCGTCACTCCCGAGCCCGCCGCGTCCCCTCATGAACCTCCTCCTCGCCAGCGCCACCGCCGAACTCGTCCGCGAGTGGGCCTTCACACCCAGCGAGCTTTTCTGGCAGGCCGTCATCGTCCTGGCCATCGTGCTGCTGAACGCCTTTTTCGTCGCCGCCGAGTTTGCCATCGTCAAAGTACGTGACAGCCAGCTCACCGCCGCCATCGACGACGGGGTGAGCGGAGCGAAATTCGCCCAGCACGTCACGCGAAACCTCGACGCCTACCTTTCCGCTGGCCAGCTCGGTATCACGCTCACCAGCATTGCCCTCGGGATCTTTGGCGAGCCCTTCGTGGCCATCGTCGTCCAGCCCATGCTTTTCAAAATGGGCATCGTCAATGAGACGGTCATCCGCTGGACCTCCATCGGCATCGCGTACGCGATCGTCACCTACCTGCACGTCGTTCTCGGCGAGCAGACGCCAAAGGTGCTCGCCATCCGCAAGTCCCTCACCATCACGCTGCTCATCGCCAGGCCGCTGCACCTCTTTTACGTCGTGCTCAAGCCCGCCATCTGGATCCTCAGCACCAGCACCAACGTCATGCTGCGCCTCTTTGGCATCTCCAATGTCTCCGAGCACGAGATCGCCCACTCCGAAGAGGAACTCCGTCACATCGTCGCCGAAAGCCAGAAGTCCAAAGAGGTCACCGAAACCGAGAAGGACATCCTTCTCAACGCCCTCGCCCTCAATGACCGCTGCGTGCGTGATGTGATGACGCCACGCAACACCGTCATCTCCCTCGATGCCGATGACAGCTTCGAGGCCAATTTGAAGGTCGCCATCGACAGCAAACACACGCGTTATCCGCTCGTCGAAGGTCATCTCGACCACGCCATCGGCCTCATCCACATCAAAGATCTCCTCGCCCTCGTCGGCAAACCGCAGCCCGACCTCCGCAAGATCAAACGGGACTTCCACATGGTCCCCGAGTTGATGCCCATCGACAAGCTCCTACGCTTCTTTTTGGACAAGCACGTCCACTTCGCCCTCGCCGTCGATGAGTTCGGCGGTGCCGTCGGCGTCGTCTCGCTCGACAACGTGCTCGAAGAGATCGTCGGCGATATTCAGGACGAGTTCGACCACGAGATCAGCGAATTCCGCCGCATCAACGACAACGAATTCACCGTCGAAGGCACCTTCAACCTCTACGAACTCGCCGATCACGCCGGCATCGAGCTGGAGAGCGATGAAGTCACCACCATCGGCGGCTACGTCACCCACATGCTCGGCCACCTGCCAAAGCCCGGCGAAAAGGTCATCATCCAAGACTACGAGGTCACCACCACGAAGGCCGACCTCCGCCGCGTCGTGCAGCTTCATTTCAGGAAACTCACTCAAGCGGATTCCGAGGAAGAAAGCGCCGCCTGACGCTCTTCCGGCGTCATCTCCCGCCACTCACCCGGCTTTAAATCTTCCGGCAGGCACAGCGCCCCTACACCCTCGCGATGCAGCGCGGTCACGCGGCAGCCCACACGGTGAAACATACGCTTCACCTGATGGTAGCGTCCCTCATGCAGCATCACGCGGGCGAGATGTTTACCGAGGATTTCGAGCTTTACGGGCAGTGTCGTGATGTCCTCGGTATGAAAGTAGAAACCACGATCAAACGCCTCAACGGCCTCCGGCGGCACCGGCGCATCCGTCTCCACGCGGTACACCTTTGGCACCTTGAAATCGGCGGCCATGAGTCGCTTTGACCAGTTGCCGTCATTGGTCAGGATGAGCAGACCGGAGGTGTTTCGATCCAGCCGACCCGCGAGATGCAGCGTGTGCTTATCGGAATCATCGATCAAATCGAGCACGGTGGGATACTGCACATCCTTCGTGGCACTCAGCCAACCCACCGGCTTGTGCATGATCAGATATAGACCACGCTCCGCCACCTGCACCGGCTCGTCATCGAGCATCACCATGCAAAAGCGGTCCACCTCCGCGTGCCCGTCCGCCACCACGAGACCGTTCACCTGCACTTTTCGCCCCGCGATGGCACGCAGAGCTGCCGTGCGGCCCATCTGGCGGTGTTTGGCGATCAGGCGATCCAGTTTCATGAGGCAGGTTCGATGTTGAATGTTGAAGGTTCGATGTTCAATGTCGGCGCTCATGTCCCTCCGACTTCTTTTGCTCCTCGCCACCGCCGGTCTGCTCGCTTCCTGTGCCTCATCCGCACGGAATGCCGAGATGGATGCCACGCGCCGAGCCGCCATCGCTGCCGAGCCGCGTGGGAATTACTTTGTGGCTCGCCGCTTCCACATCGATCACACGCACTTCTGGGGTTATGTGCGCCGCCCCGGCGAATCCTGGGACAAATCAAAGCTCGTCATCATCAACGAGCGCTTCTGCAAAATCCCTGATCGCCTTCCTGAGCAGCCCGCCAGCGGTCCAGCCTACGGCTTCAATCACAACTACGAATACCACCTCTGGGGAGAGTTCAGCGGCCGTAAGGTCTTCGATCCGAACAGCAACATGGTCCTCCCCGAACTCGTTCTGCGTAGCTACAAGCTCGTCAACGAAAAGCCTGGTTACCTGTTCAAGCCCAACGAGCGCTTCAACGGCTCCCAGCTTCTTCGCGCGGAACCCGGTGCCGTTCCGTAAGCACGAAATGTCACTGGCAGGCAGCAAAGCGGCGGGCAACATGCCGCCCCCATGCCCATCCCGATCATTTTGAACCCCGCCGCCCGCAGCACCAAGGCTGCCGCGCTTGAGAACGCATTGCGTGCCCTCTCGCCCGCCCCCGAGCTGCATCTCACCAGTGCTCCGGGTGATGCCTCCACCATCGCGGAAGCACTCGCGGATGCAGGTCATGACCTCATCGTGGCCGCCGGTGGTGATGGCACCATGAACGAAGTGCTACAGGGCGTGTGCCGCTCGAATGCCCGCCGTCCGGCCGATGCACCGCACGCCGCACTCGGCGTGCTGCCGCTCGGCACCATGAATGTCTTCTCCATCGAGCTGAAGCTTGCCGGGCAAGATTTGAGCACCTGCTGGAGCCGCATCATTTCCGGTTCGCGACAGGAGATCGACCTGTGGCAGGCAAACGACCACTTCTTCATCCAGCTCGGCGGCGTGGGCCTTGATGCGCAGATCGTCCAGGAGACCTCGTGGGAGCAAAAAAAGAAATTTGGCCCGCTCAGCTATGTGATCAGCGCCGTGAATGTGCTCATGCGCCCCCCACCCGTGCTCAGTGTGCAGATGCCGGGCAAGCCACCGCTCCTCGGCACCGTGGTCCTCATCGGCAATGGCCGCCATTACGGCGGCCCCTTCCCACTCTTCCGCGAGGCCTCCAACACGGACGGCAAACTCGATCTCATCATCTTCCGCGGCCTCGGCGGCATGGAGTTCCTCCAGCTCTTCCGCCGCATGCTCGATGAAGGCTACACACAGAGCGAATACCTCGATTGCATGCAAGCCACCGCCTTCACCGTCGCCTCGCATGACGGTGGCGATCTCCCCGTCGAGCTCGATGGCGAACTCGTCACCGGCCTCGGCCCTTCCGTCGAGTTTCGCCAGGCACCCTTCCGCCTCCACATCGCCGCCTGATGCCGCATTTGCTGCAAAGCACGGCGCAAAGTCTGAATGAAGCGCCGCCTTCTGCCTCGTAATCACCTACACCAAATCCAAAACCAGAAATGAACCCCAAAGTCCTTCTCATCATCGGTGACGCCACCGAGACCGTTGACACGCTCTACCCTTTCTACCGCCTCATCGAGGGCGGCTACACGCCCATCGTCGCCGCGCCGGAAAAGCGGAAGTACCAAATGGTGCTGCATGAGGTGAAGCCCGGCTGGACCATCACCAAAGAGTGGGAAGGCTACAGCATCGATGCAGACATCGCCTTCAAAGACATCAAGCCCGAGGAATACGTCGGCATCTTCTTCAGCGGCGGCCGCGCCCCCGAGTACATCCGCGAGGACGCCGACCTTCTACGCATCACGAAGTGGTTTTGGGACAACAAAAAGCCCTGTGCCAGCGTCTGCCACGGAGTCGAGATCCCCGCCCGTGCCGACATCGTCAAAGGCCTGCGCATGGCCACCGTCGCCAAGTGCAAATTCGACCTCGAAATCTGCGGCGGCATCTACGTCAACGAACCCTGCGTGATCGACCAGCACATGTACTCGGGCCGCACGTATCATGACTCGGGGCACTTCATCGGGCCGTGGATCAAGGCTCTGGATCAGGAAAGAGTGCGCATGGGGCTATGAAATCGCCTTCAAAAAAGATCCTTCAGATCGGTCTGATCAGTCTGATCGGACAGATGTCGCCTGCTTTACGCGCTCACCCGCTTCAGGCCGAACCCATCAACCACGCCTACGTCTTCAACTTCGACCAGTTTAACCTGCCCGAAGACCCCGACGAGCATCTCGTCACCGGCGGCTTGCTCTTGATGGCCGAATTGAACTGCACCGCCTGCCACGACGTGCCGAAGGCGTGGCAGGAGCGCCTCAAACCGAAGCCCGCGCCTGATTTGAACGCCGTGGGTTCGCGACTCGATGAGGACACGCTTTGGCTCATGATCCGCAGCCCGCAGCATCGCAAAAAAGGCACGCAGATGCCCGGACTCTTCGCCGGTGAGGAAGGCGATGACGAGAAGGCCGAGGCGCTCGTCGAGTATCTCGCCTCTCTGAAAGCCGAAACGCCAAAAATGCCTGTGGGTGATGCCGAGCGTGGCAAAGACCTCTACCACAAAGCCGGCTGCGTGGCCTGCCACGAGCCCGCGCTCGACGTGCGGCCTCCGAAAGTCCCCGCCAATGCCGAAATTGAAAAACCCGGCAACGGCTCCGTGCCCATCGCCCTAGCGGATGCGTATGATTTGAATGCTCTGGCCGCCTTTTTGAAGAATCCGCTCCACACACGCCCTTCTGGCCGCATGCCGGACATGCGCCTCAACGACCAAGAGGCTTCCGACCTCGCCGCCTACCTCCACATCGGACGCATCGCCGAAAAAGCCACCGCACGCGCCGCGCTGAAAATTCCGAAGCAGGGGATCGAAAAAGGCAAAGCGCTCTTTTCCGCCATGAATTGCATTGCCTGTCATCAATCAGGTCAATCAGGTCATCCTCGTCCGATGAAAAATCCCAGCGCAGGCTGCCTCGCCGAAAAACAACCCACCGGCACGCCGCGTTTTGATTTGAATGATCTCCAAAAACGAGCGCTGCGCCTCGCTTTGGCGGAAATCCAAAAGCCAGCGCCCGTTCTCACCGCGCAGCAGCAGATCGACTGGCAGATGAGCCGCCTGAATTGCTACGCCTGCCACGATCGCGATGGCAAAGGCGGCCCGGAAGATCCACGCGCCCAGTTTTTCGGCGTGAACGATCCCACCGCCGAATCGCTCGGCGAACTTGCCCACCTGCCGCCGAACCTCGACAAAGTTGGCCGCAAGCTCACACGCGGCTGGTTTGAAAAAGTCCTTTGGGGTCAAAACGGCAGCGTGCGGCCCTACATGGACACGCGCATGCCAAACTTCGGCCAGGCGCAGACCGAGATGCTCATCAGCGCCTTCAACGAAGCCGACAAACTCGACCAGTCCGTGAAGATCGACGTCAGCGGCCTCGAAAAACATCACCGCGCCGAACTTGGTCGCAAACTGCTCGGTGCCACCGGCCTCGCCTGCGTCTCATGCCACGGCTTGAAGGATCGCAAATCACTCGGGCCGCCCGTCATCCGTCTCACTCACACGGTAGAGCGACTTCTGCCCGAGTATTTCAAAGAGCTGCTGCTCAATCCGCAGGTCACGCAGCCCGGCACGGTGATGCCGCCGATGTTTGTGGGCCGCAAAACGGCGGACAAAGACATCGAAAGCCTCTGGACCTACCTCCGCGAGGTCGAAGGCCAACCACTACCGGATGGCCTCATGTCCGCTGCCGACTTTGAGCTCAAGCCGAGCGACAAGCCCATCGTCTTCCGCAGCTTCATCGAAGGCGTCGGCACGCACGCCATCGGCGTCGGCTTCCCCGGTGGCCTGAACGCCGCCTTCGATGGCAAAACCAGCCGCTGGGTCATCGTGTGGAAAGGCCGCTTCCTCGACGCCATGAGCAACTGGCAAGACCGCGCCATGCCCCCGATCAAACCTCTCGGCACCAACGTGAAGGAACTCCCCGCCGCAGGCGAACGCGTCTTCGGTGGTTACCGAATCGGCAAAGACGGTGTGCCGACCTTCCTCTACCGCGAAAACGGCCAGCCGGTCGAAGACACCCTTCGCCCTACAAAAAACGGCTTCCAGCACATCGTGAAGATCAACGGCAAAGAAACGAAGGAGGCACTGTCATGGTAGCACATCCAACAACGCTCGATTTTACCGCAGAGGGGCAAAGAGGCAGAGAGGCAAAGAAAAAAACTCTGCTCCTCTGCTTCTCTGCCCCTCTGCGGCAAATGCGGAGTCTCCTGGCGCTCTTCGCTCTCTGCGCTCCGCTGCTCGCGGACGATTACTACCGCATCGAGACCTACAACCTGCCCACAGGCGTGAATTTCGAAGCCAGTGGCCTCGCGGTCATGCCAAATGGCAAACTGGCCGTGGGGCTGCGCAAAGGTGAAGTCTGGGTCGAAGGCGAAAAAGGCTTCCAACTCTTCGCGAGCGGCCTGCATGAGATTCTCGGTCTCGCCTTTCACGATGGAGCGCTTTACGCCACGCAGCGTGCTGAGGTCACCAAGATCCGCGACACCGATGGCGACGGCACCGCCGATGAATACCTCACTGCCGCCGCGGGCTGGGGTGTGAGCGGCGCTTACCACGAGTATGCTTATGGCCCCGTTTTCGATGCAGCGGGAAATTTGTACACCTCGCTGAATTGCAGCATGGGCAAGCCGATGGTAAAAGACGACACGCTCTGGCGTGGCTGGGTCGTGCGCACCTCGCCCGAAGGCAAAATGGAGCCCTGGTGCGCTGGTTTTCGCAGCCCTTGCGGCATTGGTACGAATTTCGAGGGCGATGTCTTTGTTAGTGACCAGCAAGGCAACTGGATGCCCACCACGCCCATCTTCCACGCGAAGAAAGGCGCTTACTTCAGCCACGCCGACTCCATCCCGGATGCCATGCGCCCGGATTCGCCGGTCAAAATCCAGCCAAAGCAGCCCGATGGCATCACCGTGGCCGAGGCGATGAAAAAAGTGC
Organism: Verrucomicrobiaceae bacterium; assembly: GCA_040381795.1. Classification (GTDB taxonomy): domain Bacteria; phylum Verrucomicrobiota; class Verrucomicrobiia; order Verrucomicrobiales; family Verrucomicrobiaceae; genus Prosthecobacter. The sequence continues at coordinate 10,504 of JBEIGR010000009.1, forward strand.
CCGGCTACTGCCCGCCCGCCGTGTGGCTGCCGTATGTGAAAATGGGCCAGAGCGGCACCGGCATCGTTTGTGATCGCAGCGGTGGCAAATTCGGTCCCTTTGAGAAACAGCTCTTCATGGGCGAATTCGTGCTCAGCGGCGTGAACCGTGTCTTCCTCGAAAAAGTCGGCGGTGAGTATCAGGGCGCCTGCTTTCCCTTCGTCGATGGCCTGCAATGCGCCGCGCTCGCCCTCACCACGCTGCCAGACGGCTCGCTCGTTGTCGGTGAATCGAATCGCGGCTGGAACAGCAAGGGCAATCGCCCCTTTGGCCTGCAAAAGATCGTGTGGACGAAAAAGACGCCGCTCGATGTGCTGAAGCTCGAACTCACCAAAACCGGCTTCCGCTTCACCTTCACCCTGCCTGTCGAGAAAGTCGGCGAACTCAGCGGCCAGAGCTACACCTACCCCTTCCAAAGCAAATACGGCGGCGAAGAACTCGACGCCAAGCCCCTGCAAATCACCGCCACAAAGCTCTCCGACGACGGTCTCGTGCTCGAAGTCACCATCGCCAACCTCCGCGAAGGCTACGTACATGAATTCGAACTCCCGCAGCTCAAAGCGAAAGACGGCACACCCCTGTGGCACCGCATGGCCTACTACACGCTGAACCGCCGGAAGTAGATTCGACTAGCAGTCGAATCCAAGTGGTCGCAGATCCTCAGGCAGATAGAGGCCAGATGCAGCAAATCCATGTGGCGGAGCGGGGAAGCTCGTTTTTCCAGCGACTAGCCCAAGTTTCGGATGCTACTCGCGGGGAAGAGGGACCGGAAAGATCACTCACTCTCCACCGCCAACGATTCGCCATCGCAGGAAAGTCTTCCATCGGGGGAGAGGGTTGGGGTGAGGGGGTCAGCCGGATGTCCTTCGAGCCAGGCTGCATTGTTCCGTTAACACACCCGTTTACCGGAAGCTCTTCGCGAAGTCGTCGCTGCTGGCTTTGGCGACGACCTTGGTTTTCTGGAAGGTGCTCTGCTCGCCCTTCTCGATGAGGATGCGCTCGTAGTCGGCGCTGCTCATGGGGAGTTCGATGGTCTTGTCCTGCCAGGTGGAGAGGAGGATGGCATTGGCGAGTTCGACGCTGCGGGTGCCTTCCTCGGCGGGCGAGAGGAGTTTTTCGTCTTTGAGGATGGCGTTGGTGAAGTTTTGCAGGATCTCGATGTGCTGCCCGCCGCTCTCGGCCACCGGGATGTCCATGTGCCAGCTCTCGGGCATGGCAAAGGCAGCTTCGGCCTCCATGCAGAATTGGCTCATGGGCTGGCGGTTGCGCTGGAAGTGAATTTTGGTGCCATCGGTGACGGTGAGACGGCCCTGCTCGCCGGAGATTTCGAGGCGGTTGCAGCCTGGAGCCTCGCCGGTGGAGGTGACAAAGGTGGCGGAGAGGCCGCTGTCATATTGCAGCACGGCGGTGACATCGTCTTCGACCTCGACCTGATGGAAACGTCCGAACTGGCAGAAGCCGCGGACGCGCTGGGGCATGCCGAACATCCATTGGAAGAGGTCCAGATTGTGCGGGCACTGGTTCATGAGCACGCCGCCGCCTTCGCCCTTCCAAGTGCCACGCCAGCCGCCGGTGGCGTAGTAGTAGTTCGTGCGGAACCAGTTGGTGACTTCCCAATGCACGCGGCGGATTTCGCCCAGTTCGCCGCTGTCGATGAGGTCCTTCACTTTCTTGAAGGTGGCGTTCGTGCGCATGTTGAACATGGCAGCGAAGATCTGCTTCTTGTTGGTGTGCGCGGCGATGAGGCGCTCGCAGTCCGCCTTATGCACGGAGATGGGCTTCTCGACGAGGACGTGGAGGCCGGCGGTGAGGGCCTCGATGCCGATGGTGGTGTGGCTGAAGTGCGGTGTGCAGATCAAAATGGCGTCGATGAGGCCGCTGGAGATCATCTTGGAGACATCGGTGAAGGATGTCTCGCCCTCCTGGAGCGGTGGGATGGTGCCGTGGCTTTCGCACAAGGCGGTGACGCGAAGTCCGGGGACTTTTCCGGCGCGAATGTTTGCAAGGTGTGCCTTGCCCATGTTGCCAAGTCCAACGATGCCGAGTCTGACGTTTTCGAGTGCCATAAGGGCCGCGAGGCTAGGCGGGCAGGCCGGAGTGGTCAACCTAATGCGCGGGAGGTTTCTACCTCACCGAGTGCGCGTGGATGGCGCGGAGCGGCGGATGCCAGGTGGAAAATCCTGATCGGAGACGGCCGTGGCCTTTTGAATGGCCGGCGCTGATCCGGCAGGGGAGCGTTTGATGCCGGGTGGGAGGTCTTTGCTGCCGGCGGGTGCTTCTGCGGGCGGTTTTTCGGAGGTGGAGATGGGACGCGGGGCGGCGGGGATGGAATACCAATGCATCTGCGGCATGGAGACGAGCTCGACCCACTGCTGGCTGCCGAGTTTTTTCCATTCGAGCTCGACGATGGCCCACACATGGACTTCCCACGGGAGCCGGTCGTGGAGTTGGCGGGCGAGTTCAGCATCTTTGCCGAGGAAAACAGGGGAACGAAAGGGATTCGGACGCGGCAGGCCGATGCTAAAAGCATCCTTATGCTCACGATTCGGCACTTCATCGCCGAAGTAATGCTGGCGGAAGATGCCGACGTGGAAGGCGGCTTTGCCCTCCTGGTAAGTTTTGAAAAATTCCTCGAGCTTGCGGTCCTTGAGTTCGATGAAGGTGAGCCAATCGACCTTCCAACCATCGGCCTGTTCTTCGAGCATGGCAGGCACGGGATATTCCCAGGTCTTGCTCTCGATGTGGAAGATGCAGTGTGCGCCGGCACCGAGTTCAGGCTGCTTGTCAAAGCGGCCAAAGGTGATGTGATCGATGGTGATGGGGCCGTCGTTGTTGCGGGAGTAGTAGCGATCGAGCAGGGGCTTCATCAGCTCGGCTCCGAGCACATGGTTGGAGCGTTCTTCGGCGGAGTCCGCGTTGAGAAAGGCTTTCAGGGTCTTGAGAGCTGGCTCGGCCTCAGCGGGGATTTTTTCAGTCGGTTTGTCGTCGAGAGAGCCGGTCATCGCACGGGGCGTGGGTGCTCCGGGAGCGGCTTCGGGGATCGCGGGTGTGTTCGTGGTGGAAATCGGCGCGGGCACCTCCAGGAGGCGTTCGCCCTTGGAAGCCGCCGCGGGGGGGGCTTCGGACGAGCTGGCGGTCTTCACCATGGCGATTTCGGCGGCGTTGGTGGGTTCCGCTTTGGGGATGGTGCCGTCTTCGAGGTCCGAGACGGTGCCCATCAAAGGTTTGCTCGTCCCAACCGCTTCAGAGACGGGCTTTTCAGGCAGCGGCTCCGGCGACGTTGTGGTGAGAAGAGGCTTTTCGGTCTTCGCGGGTGTGCCAGCCTCTGGAGTGGTTGTTTTGGCAGGAGGCTTGGTCGGAATCGTGGATGGTTTGATCTCCGCAGGAACTTCGGCGGTGGGGCTGAGGTAGCCTGAGATGGTGTCCTTGAGCAGATAACCGGCGATGCCGAGGAAGCCTAGCAAGAAGACGGCGGCGAGACCGAGGCGGATGAAATTGGCCCCACGGTTGGGGCGCAGGGCTGCGAGGTTTCGGCCGCCTGGCAGTGGCGAAGCAGGGGCGGCGGGAGTTTGGGGCAGCATGGGGCCTCCCGCTGGGCTGCCGAAGGCTGACGCTGGAAAGCCGCCATTGACCGGGAGAGCCATCGTGGAGGGGGTGACGGGGGCGGCGGGCACATCACGCCCGAGCAGGGAGCCTCCAGGAAGGGAATTCGTCATGCCAGCGGCGGAGGCGGGCATGGAGGGAATCATGGGTGCCCCGGGAATGAGGCGTGATTGCGCCTGTGTGGGCGGATTTCCCATGGCTGGGAATCCCTGCACAGGGGCGGCTGGATCATTCGGAGGCAGTCCGAGGCCCAGCCCTCCTCCGGGTGGGGACCAAGCGGGTTGGCCGGAAGGCGGCGTGGAGGTCAGCGGCACCTGCCCGGGCGCACGGCGTGGCGGAAGGCTCGTGCCAGTGGGCGTGGCTCCCGGCATGCCAAGATCACCGCCCGCGTAGCCGCCGAGCACCGTCTGTCCAAAACCTGGAATGCCAGCCGCAGGCTGGGGTGGCATGGAGGCAGGGGGCTGAAAACCGTCCATCGGGGGCATCATCGCGGGAGGAGGGGCTTCCGCAGGAGGCGGCGTCCACTGCGGCGCTGGAGCCGGTATGGCAAATCCGAAGGCCGGGGCGGCAGGTGTGGGAGGCGGCGCTGCTGGAGAGGTCACCGTCTGTCCACAGGTCGGGCACGGGCCACTGATCCCCGCCATGTGAGACGGCACGGTGAGCTGGGTGCGGCATGCTCCGCATTCAAACTGGATGACATCGGACATTATTCCTGAGTGAGACAATTACGGCCAATATGGCGGATAGAATTCATTTCGACAAACTAAAGTTTTTCAAAAGGCTGATGAGCAGGTTTCAAAGGGCTCTCAGCCAAATTTGATCATGGCTCCGCCCCCGCCGCAAAAGGCACCGCCGAGTCGTGGCGAAGTCTCTGGCTCGGGTAGCTCCCAAATGCTGCTTTTCAGCCTTCGCCTGCGCTGCCTGTGCCATCGAAGGCCGGCCCAAGCTCCACCGCAGGTGCTGGTCACGATGCCCAAGCTCCACCAGGCCCAAGAAGGCGAGCTGGCATCCTTCGAGGGCAGGATGGGATCGGCCGTGGCGACTCTTGGCGCACCGCCTTCGGTCAGCTCACGCAGCGCCACCTGATGCGCTTCATGCCGCAAATCACTGCCGATGGCCTTTTGCAGCCAAAAAAGCCGTGTGGAGAGGGTGACGACATACCTCTCGATCTGATCGTGGGCTTCCGAGGCGTGCATCGCCTGCTTCACACATTCAGCGGAAGTTTCCGAGAGGAAGGAGGCGCTCGTCAGGGCATGCACGGTTTCGCTCACGAAAAGGCGTGCCCGCCAGGGTTCGCCCACTGGGTAGGTCAGCAGGCAGGCATTCGTGGTCACCAGGCGGCCGGAGGCTACTTTCTCCACAGCGGCATCGGCAGGCAGCGTCTCGTTTTTGCCCAAAATGAGCACATACAGTCGGATGCGGGCATCGCGGGCGTGAAACTCCAGCAGCCGTGTCAGTTCCATCGCGGCCATTTCAGGCACCCGGCTATCTGGATCGATAAAATAAAGATCACCCGGCATCCCGGCCGCCGCCTTCATGAATTCGGGGGAGATACTTCGCAGCGCCGCGATGGCGGTGGGAGCTATGCTGTCCACCGGCTGAGCATTGCGTATTTCCTCGTGGGAGGTTTGCTCTGACTCCGGCAAAAAGGACCGCATGTGCTCAAGGGTAAGCCGGGGCTGCAACTCACCAGTGAGTCGTTCCGGCAGATCATCCAGCCGTGGACCGCTTTTTAGAGGGCCACGCAGCACCTCATCGAGATTTTCCGCCAGCCCGGAAGGCTCTGGCAGCAAGGCCTCCAAGCTCGGGGCATGGATATTTTGCTCTCGAAACGCCAGCAACTCCTCCTCCGTCCACTGAGGCAGAGGTAGTTCCTCCTGAGCACGGCCATTTCCCAGCAGGCAGGAAAGCATCGCTGCTATCCGAAGCCACCTCCTGAGCACGATCGGAGGAAAAGCTGACTTTGGAGGAATGGATCGAAAAAGGGCCATGGCAGATCAGCGAGAACGATCGCCAGACGAGAGGCCCGCCTCGGTGTTCGGTGTGGAAATGCGGTGTCCACCTCGCAGCGGCTCGACCGCGATGGTGGAGGCTTGATGAGAGACTTCGGGACTCCAAGGTTTCGGGCGGGCGTGGCCGCGCATCACCTGTGAAACACGCTGGATCGCGAGTTCGATCGCAGGGCCGTATTGCTGCGAGCGGAGTTTTTCTCCCACCGCTTGGAGCAGGGAAGTCAGCGTCTTTGAATCGAAATAGCCCTCGATGGCATAGCCAAGAGTGAACGCTAGGTTCTTGCTCACCGGGTCCACGACCATGACCACGCCGAAATCATTGCGCTTCTGAATCAGCGGCGTGTTGAATGCCCCCTGATTCAGCAGCCAGAAACCCAACTCAGCCACATTTAATCCAGTGGGCAGCATGCCCAGATAGGACGCAAAGAACGCTTGGGGGAAGACCCGCTCAAAATCGTCCATCACCACCTCGCACTGTCGAGATTCTTCCAAGCGTAGGCAGTGGGCCGCATCGGTGATGCGTTCCAGCCGCACCCAGTGATCCCCTAGATATGCACCCAGCGCCTCGGCTGAAAACCCGCACTGTGGGCACGCCGGGAGGGGCGTGCTCAGGGGGAATTCGCAGTGCGGACACTTCATGGATATAAAATATATGGTATGTATAACCTATCAAGTTCAAAATTGTCACGCGTAAGTGCGGAAGTTTTATTTACATGCGCGCTCAAATGTGGTGTGTTGTGTGGTCATAATTAAAATAATCGGGAACTGCCTTGCCTCCGCATGTTCCAAGCGCTCCAAACTTTTTTCTTTTAACACAAACCACCATGAAGCACCAAACTTTGCTTGCTCTCTATATTGGCCTCGTTGCGGCCGCTCCGTTGAATGCCAAATGGCAGCGCCTCCCCAGTTTGGCGGACAAGCCTCTTGAAAGCGGCATCAAAGGCTTGGATTCACAGGCCACCATCACTGGCTCGGCGGGATTTGGCCGTGCTAATTCCCTCCTCTCGGACGACCCGACGGACCATGTGGATCTGGCCGCTGGCAGCAGCAATGCGGTGATCAGTTTCGGCAAGCCCACGATGATCAACCGTTCGGCTTTTGCTAATGATGGCATTGAAGGCCGCGCCACCCTATCTGGCAGCAATGATCAAAAGGGCTGGGCTGTGCTGGATGAAAAAGTTTTCACCAGTTCGGATCGTGAGGTCAGTCTCACCTTCGCTGGCATGCAGGTGAAGTTTATGAAGCTGGAATTCGCCCTCTCCAAGGGTGGAACCATTCGTAATTTCCAACTCTTTGGCGGAGATAAGGACAAAGATTATTACGTCAAGCAGTCCGCTGACGGCAAGGGTGGTTACCCGGTGAACTTCGCTGGCGTGGGCGGTTCTCGTGTACTTTACGCCTCGCCGAAGCCCGAGGGTGATGTTGATCAGGCCATGGCCTACAACAAATTCTCCTTCCCTGAGTCCGATGAGCGTTATCGTACCCTGATTTATGATCTTGGACAGGTGCGCATCATGAATGAGTTTGGTTCGGTCCATTCCCCACGCCCGGTGCGCTTCGAAGTGTTCGCCTTTGATAAACTGCCTGAGAAGGAAGACTGGCGTGGCCGCTTGGCCTTCAACCCCACCGACTTCCAGCAGCGTGAGCCTGTGGCTGCCGCTGAGGACACGCGTGGTTTGGGTTACCTCAAAGCGAAACCGAAATCCATGGTGAAATCCCGTTATGTGGCCCTCCGCTGGGAGCCGGAATTCAATCCGCCTGCCTTTGGCGTGAGTGCTCCGCGGATTGGTGGTAGTGGCTTCCCCGGCGGTAGTCGGGGCGGCGGCGGTGGTGGTCCCGGCGGCCAGGCTGCTACCAATGCCGGCCACACCGCCAATGGCGGTAATAACGTGGGTGATGCTGGCAATGCAGGCAATGGCGGCGGCACCGGCGGTGGTGGCGCGGGCAATGGTGGTAACCAAGATGGTGGTGGCACCCAAGATAATGGTAACCAAGATGGCGGTGGCCAGCAGCCTGGGGGCAATCCGTCGCCCTTCCAGGGATCGCCTTCATCCAATGGCGTCGGGATCTCCCAATCGCCTAACTCCCCTTAATAAGGCTCCGGTCGCGATATTTCCCCGAAAAACCCCGTGTCGCTTGCGGCGCGGGGTTTTTTCTTGGTTTGCGCTCTCCCTCCGGCGATGGAGCATCACCCCATTCCCACCATGAAAGTCAAAAAACTCCTCCACACACGCTACCGCGTGAATGACCTCGAAAAGACCCTCTCGTTTTACACCCAGGTGCTCGGCTTGGAGGAAATCCGCCGGCACAAGTCCCCACGCGGCTCTGAACTGGTCTTTTTGAAGACACCCGGCAGTGAGGAACTCCTCGAAATCTGTTCCTATCCCGCCAGCGGCCCCGTCACCTTTTGCAGCGATCTCACGCACCTCGCCTTCGAGGTGGAGAGCATCGAGGCTTTCGCCCAGCACGCCGCCGCGCTGGGTTATCCTTTGTCAGATGGCCCCACGCCAAGTTCCAGCGGCACCTTCGCTTTCATTGACGCCCCCGAGGGCTATGAGATAGAACTCATCGAATACAAAAAATAACCTTCCCGCTCTCAAATCATGGACTTCGACTGGATCGGCTGCGCCTTTGACCTCAGTGCCCTTCCGCCGAAGGACATCGAGGAGTCCTTCGAAGATCCTTTTTCCCTCAAATTGATGCCTGATGAGCAAGGCTCCGGCAGCGAGGCGCGGTATTACAACCTCGGCAAATCCCTCCAGGGTCATCCCGTCTTCAGCGTCTTCTGGACGGATGGGAAACGTTACCGCGTCATCTTTTCCCGCCTGATGACCGCTGCTGAGCACGATTTCTTCGAGCGCAAAAAAGCCGAGGACACCTGATTTTCACGATTCGCCTCCCATGACTGCCTTTTCCGCCGATCTACCCATCATCCGCGCCTGGAGAGAACTCCCGGAATTCGACACCGAAGAGGCCGAAATCTTGTTTTGGCAGTCCCGCCAGCTCGATCAGCGACTTATGCAGTCCTCCCTGCACCGCAGTGATGTGCGTGAATCCACCACCATCACGCTGCGCTTCGATCCCCGCATGCTCAGCCGCATCAAACGCGTCGCCCGCCGCCGCTACCTCAATTACCAGAGCATGATGAAGCAGTGGCTCAGCGAGCGCATGGAGCAGGAAATGAAGGAATAGCGACGATTTGGGATGCCGCGCCCGCTTGCAAGCAGGCCGTGCTCGCTTACTTTCGCGGCCTCATGCACCGAAAAAACTTTCTCGCCTTGGCCGTGCTGGCGCTTGTGATCTCATGGATGACCGCCGGGCCTGCCCTGGCTCAAACGACCGCCCCGGCACCCGTTGCGGCAACGGCCAGCGCACCTGCTGATCCCAATGCGGACAATCCCTTCGGCGATACGCTCACCTTCAGCGGCTTCATCAAGCGCACCGGCGTCATGGCCTACCCGCTCATCGCCCTCTCCATGGTGGCCTTTTTCATGATCGTGCTATTCACCCTCACGATCCGCCAAGGCTCCGTCGTCAGTGATGCCTTCATGAATTCCGCCGATGCTCTCATCCGCAAGCAGGACTACCTCGGCCTCCTCGCCGTGTGCAACCGTCGCAACGAATGCATCGCCCGCATCACCGCCAAGACGCTCGATTTCGCCACGCGAAATCCCACCGCTAGCTTTGAGGAGGTCAAAGAGGTCACCGAGGCTGAGGGAAACCGCCAATCCAGCCTCCTCCTCGCCCGCATCGCCTACCTCGGAGACGTGGGAGCCGTGGCCCCCATGCTCGGCCTACTCGGCACCACGCTCGGCATGATCACCACCTTCCACGAGATCTCTGGCAAAGGTGCCGGCGGCTCCAACCAGCTCGGCCTGGCCCAAGGCGTGTCCGAAGCACTTCTTTGCACCGCCTCCGGTCTCGTCATCGGCATTCCCGCTCTCATGTTCTACGCCATCTTCCGTGGGAAAGTGAACCGCCTTATCTCCGAGATGGAGGCCGCCACCACGCATCTCATGGCCCTGCTCGCAGTGCAGTATAAACGCGCCGCTCGTGCCGCCGCCTCCGTGTGATCCGGCTTTCTCCCACGCCATGAACTTCCGCAAACAGCACTCGATCGAACCCACGCCGATGCAGCTCGCGCCGCTCGTCGATGTGCTGTTCCTGCTCGTCATCTTCTTCGCCGTCACCTTCCAGTATGCCAAAGAAGAGCAGGTGATGGATGTGAGCGTGCCTGCGGCGGATTCCGGCAAGGAAAACGAATCCCGCACCGTCGGTGAGATCATCATCAACATCAAAAAAGACGGCGAAGTCGTCGTCAACGGCCAGACTTACAGCACCGACGAACTTCTCGCCAAGCTACAAAACATCATCGTCATGGCCGGCACCAATGAGCAGGCCGTCATCATCCGCGGAGACAAGGCCACCGATTGGGAATACGGCATCCGCGTCATGGATGCCTGCCAGAAGGCCGGCATCTATAACATCGCCTTCGCCGTGAAAAAGCCCGAGGGCGCGGCCGCCGCTCCCGCCCCGCCGAAATAGCCGCGCCGCCGCATGCACACGCCCTCTCTCATGTCCCTCCGCGGTCTCGTTTTCGCCTCGCTCACCTTGAGCGGCACCCTCTTTGCCCAGCAGGCTCCCAAAGCCCTCCCCGTTCAGGAGGAGCCGCCCATTCCGAGAGCCATCCCCGTGCGTCCGCCGCCCGCCACACCGCCTGCCTCTCCCCCCAAGGCACGCAGCCCCGAGGACGACATGTTCGACTTCGCCACCCTCGGCTACGAGCGCCAGGAGTGGGCCATCGCCGCGCAAAACTACGCGAAGTACCTCCAAACCTACCCTTCCGGCAATCGCGTCGCCGATGCGCTCTTCCGCATCGGCGAGTGCTACCGCGAGCAGCGTCAGCTCAAGCAGGCTGCCTCGTATTGGGAAGAAGTGGTGAACCGCTATCCGAACAGCGAGGGCGCTCCCTCCGCCGCCTATCGCCTCGGGGCCATGACCTTCAATCAGGGCCAAAACGCCGTCTCCGAAGGCGATAAAAACGCCGCGCGTCCCAGCCTCATGGCCGCTGCACGCCACTTCACCTTCTGCATCGAAAAAACCAAGATGCCCGAGGCCAAACTCGCCGCCCTCTACAACAAAAGCCGCTGCCACGAACTTCTCGGCGATACCAAACTCCAGGCCGAGGCCCTCAACGCCGTCATCGCCGTCAAAACGAACAACCCCTTTCGCGAGACCGCCCTGCTCGCCCTAGGGTCTCTTCAGCTTCAGCAGGATAAAAAGGCCGAGTCCATCGTAGCCTTCGAGCAGCTCGTCCAGTCCAGCACGAACAATGCTGTCCTCGCCGATGCCTCCCTCCGCCTTGCCGTCCTTTATCAGGAGGAAAAGAAGTATGACCAGGCCATTGCCATGTTTCAGAAGGCGATGCAGCTCCAGGAAACACCGGAAGCCAATCGTGGCATTGCCCTCGTCGGCATCATCCAGGCCATGAATGCCAAGAGAGACTACGACGGCGTCATTGATTACTACAACCGCCACTCCGAGACCCTCCCTCCAGGCAACGTGCGTCCGAAGATGCTCCTCCTCGTCGGCCACGCCTATCGCCAGCGTAAAAGCTACGCCCGCGCCGTCGAGGTGTACCTTATTATCGAGCAGTATCACAAGGATACCGATGAGTCCTTCGAAGCCGGCTATTGGAAGCTCTACTGCTTTTACCTCCTCGGAGACAAAGAACTCGGCGAATTCGCCAATGGCTTCATCGCCCGTTACACGCCCATCAAAGGCGATCACGAGCTGCTTAGCCTCGCCCGCCTCATCCGCGCTGATTTCTTCTTCAACAAAGCCGATTTCAATCAGGCCGCCCTCAGCTACACCGATCTCAAGATCGAAAAGCTGCCCGAAAAACTCCGCCCCGGCACCGTCTTCAACATGGGTTGGGCGCAGGCCGAATCCGGCCGCCATCAGGACGCTGTCGTGACCTTCACCCGCTTCCTCACCGATTTCCCCGGCCACGAGTTCTCTCCCAAAGCCCTCGCTCGTCGCGGCATGGCCAATAAAGACGCCCGTGATCTCCCCAAAGCGAAGGCCGACTTCGAACTGGTGACCAAAGATTTCCCCACCTCGGACGCCTGTGAGATAGCCTGGCTCCAGCTCGGCCTCATCGGCATGGAAATGAAGGACGCCAAGGCCAGCATCGCTGCCTTTGAGACGCTGCTGAAAAAATTCCCCCAGACCCCCGCCGCCGCTCAGGCTCAGTACGGCATCGGTCGTGGCTACTTCGACCAGAAAGCCTACGACAAGGCCATCCCAGCTCTTCGCCGTTCCTTTGAGATCGACAGCAAGACCTACTTCGACAAGGCCAACCAGATGCTCATGCTCTGCGAATACGCCCGCCAAAACGCCGATGAGCTAGCGAAGACCATCGATGGCTATCTCGCCGCCAAGCCCGAGGGCGTCGTGCCTGCCAACATCCTCAAATGGCTCGGCCTCAAACTCTACGGAGCCGAAGAGTTCAAGAAAGCCGCCCGCTACCTTGAACTCGCCGCCACGCCGGAAACACCTGAAAACACCGAGCCGGTCGTCTGGATCTACCTCGCCATGTCCCAGCTCCCCGCCGGGAATTACGATCAAAGCGTCGCCGCCGCGGACAATTACCTCAAATCCAATCCTGATCCCTCGTCCAAAGCCCGTGCCCTCATCACCAAAGGCCGTGCCCAGCTCGGCAAAGGTTCGTTTGACGCTGCGGATGCCACCGCCCAAGAAGCCCTTGGCTTTGTCAAAGATGGCAAGCTCCAGGCCGAGCTCCTCATCCTCGAAGGAGACATCTACAACGCTCATGGCGATGACCTCGCCAAGCAGACGCAGATCGATGCCGCTCGTGCCAAATGGCAGGCCGCTGCTGGCAAATACGCCGTCCCCAGCCAAGTCTTCGAAGACGATCAAGTCACTCCAGAAGC
>JBEIGR010000010.1:0-22659 GCA_040381795.1 Verrucomicrobiaceae bacterium
GCGCGAGACTGCCGATCCGCGTGTCGATCCTGGCTTTGGTGCGTGGGACAAGTATCCGTATTTCGGTGGTAGGGCGAAAACGGAGAAGTGAGGTGTGCTTTGTTTGTCCCGCTGGAGTTTTCTCTTGCCGCGAAATCGCCTGACTTGGTATTCACACAGCATGCGTCTGATCTGGCTTCTTTTTCTCGCCACTCCCGCTCTCGCCCGCGAATGGACGCGGGAGAGTGGCACCGCCATGAAGTTTCAGGCTGAACTGCGTGGCATTGACGGACCGAATGTGATGCTGCAGGCGGCGGATGGACGCACCGCCGCGTTTCCGCTCGCTCAGTTCTCGGTGGCAGACCGCCAGTTCGTGGCGGCTCGTCTTCCAGGGCTGGTGCTGGATGCGATGCCGCCTTTGAATGTCGGTCAAAAGGCCGGGGCAGGTTGGGGACGGCCGCTTTCCGCTGATCCGGCAGATTGTGCGGTTACCGAGAGGAGCGATGGCTTTCACTCGAAGCACTTCACTTTCAAGACGGCCGAGAAATTCCCTCCATCGACTCAGCGTGACCTCGCGGAGGCATGTGAGGTGATGCACGAGCTTTTCCTCGTGGCACCGTGGGGTGTTTTGGCCAAGCCGAAGCATGATGGCCGCTTCCAGATCGTGCTGCTGCCGCAGAGTGAGATCGATACGAACCGAAACATCTTCGATGAAGACGGCACGCTGCGCATTCCCTTCGGTGCCGCCGGATTGGAGAATATCGGCGGTGAATGGGTGCGTGATGAGCAGCCCGGTGCTGGCCGCCATTTGAAGGAATACCTCGCCTACATGCTCCAGCGGGATGTCATCTGGCTTGTGCCGCCCTGGCTGCCGGATGCGTTGGCGGATTGCCTCGCAGAAATTCCCACGGTGGGCGGCACGGCCTGGTGCGCGGAGGTGCCAGCCAAGCTACAATCTCTCTCGAAGCCCAGCGCCGAGGAGGTGGAGGCGCGTTTCACACCTGCCGAACGCGAATCGTATGCCAAAGAGCATGCTCTCGCGGTCGCCCACTACTTCACGCGACTTGCCGATGGTCGCCGGGCACAGCAGATCACGAGGATGCTACGCCAGGCGATGGAGGATCGCCCGAAGTGGGACAGCTTTGACATCGAAATCAAAAAGTATCGCGCCGATTGGGAGGAACTCAAAAAGCTGCCCGGTGCGGAGAAACTCGAAGATGGAAGCTATCGCTTTCCATCCGGCACTCATGTGCCCGAAGCACCGAAGCCGCCGCATGAGTTTGAAAATGGCGACGAACTGCCCTGGCTGCTCCTCCCAGTGCTTTTGGAGCAAAAGAAGCCTTCTGAAGCCGCCGCCGAAATCTCCGCCCAACTCGCGAAATCATGAGAACGAGCCTTTTTTGCCTTCTGCTAGCCAGCGCGGCTTTTTCTGCCGAGATGCGTCCATGGACGGATGCGCAGGGAAATCAGACGCAGGCAGTTTTGCGCGGCTTTGATGGCGGCGAGGTGCTTTTGCAGAACGCAGCAGGCAAAACCCTGCGTGTTCCAATCAAGAACCTCTCTGCCGACGATCAAAGCTACGTCGTGCTGAACATCACCACGCTCGTCGATCCTTCCTTCGCGGCTCCGACGGTCTCGCCGACGTCTGCTTCCCCCATTCTGACCAAATCGAACTGGCCCGCCACGCTCACTGCACCGGATGGCCTCACGAACGCCGACTACGTGGAGCAGAAATCAAAGCCTGGCAGCCACCTCTACCGTTCGAGGCGCTTTGAAAGCCATTGAAGCCTTGCGAAAGGTGGGCTTGGAGGCGGCGAGGTAGCAGACACTTCTCACCTCTGCCCCTGCATCGCTCGAAACTTCCCCGGAGCCATGCCGGCGTAGCGGCTGAAGTGGCGGGTGAAGGCGCTTTGATCGCACCAGCCGGTTTGCAGAGCGATTTCGCCGAGCGGGAGGTCGGTTTCGCGAAGCAGACGCGTGGCTTCATCGAGGCGTAGCTTGTGGAGAAGCTGCAGCGGACTCATTTGAAAGAGGCGCTGCACACGCTGCTCGAACTGATACACGCTCAGCCCGGCCTTCGTGGCGATGTCCTCAATGCGCAGGCTCTCGGTGTAGTGCTTGCGCATGTGCCGCAGGGCGCTGGCCAGCTCGGCAAAGCCGGTCGCTTTGTCGCTGGGTGCATTCAAATCGCGGGAGATGCCGGCCACGCCAGTAATGTGGCCCTTTTCATCCCGCAGCGGATACTTGGTAGTGAGGCACCAGCCCGCCTTGCCTCCGGGGTAGATGTGCAGCTCGAGTTGCTGGTCGATGCTTTTGCCGGTTTTCAGCACGAGCTCATCTTGTCGGGCATAACTGGCCGCGAGAGGCGCGGGATAGACTTCCTCGGGCTTTTTGCCGATGAGGCGTGTTTTGTCACCGCCGGCACAGCGGGCGGCGAGGGTGTGATTGACCACCACATAGCGTCCATAGGCGTCTTTGATGAAAAAGACGACATCCGGCAGCGCATCGAATAGCGCCTCCGCGACTGCGTTTTGACTCAAGATGCCGTTGGAAGCCATGGTTTGGATGTTTTGGCAGGTTCGTGGTCAAAAAGCAATCAAGAGAGAATGGCTGGTGGCAGCGATTATAGGTCACCCATGAATCAGAAATCTCTCTCCTGGACCGGTGTGTTTCCGGCCGTTGTCACTCAGATGCATCAAGACCAGTCGCTCGATCTCTCGGCGACGGCGCGGCATTGGGAGGCTTTGATCGAATCCGGCGTGGCTGGCCTGGTGGTGTGTGGATCCCTCGGTGAGAACCAAACAATGCTGCCTGAGGAGAAACGCGCCGTGGTGAAGCATGCCGTGGAGGTTTCCGCTGGCCGCGTGCCGATCGTGAGCGGTGTGGCGGAGATGAGCACGTCCATCGCGGTGAGTTACATGCAGGATTGTGAGAAGCTGGGTGCCGATGGCTTCATGGTGATGCCGCCGATGGTTTACAAATCGGATGCGAAGGAGACGGCGCATTGGTTCCGCACGTTGGCCAAAGCCACGCCGCTGAGCTGGATGCTCTACAACAACCCCGTGGGTTACCACACCGATGTAACTCCCGAGATGTTTGTGGAGCTGGCAGACATCGAGAACCTCAAGGCGATCAAAGAAAGCAGCGCGAACACGCGTCGCATCACCGAGCTGCGCAATCTCACCGGCAACCGCTATCAGATATTCACTGGCGTGGACGATCTCTTCCTCGAATCTGCCATCCTCGGCATCGACGGCTGGGTGGCGGGCAGCGGCATCGCCTTTCCAAAGGAGAACCAAAAGCTGTGGGATCTGGCTCAAGCAGGCCGCTGGGATGAGGCACGGGCGCTTTACCGCTGGAGCCAGCCGCTGATGAAGCTCGATACGCACCTTCACTTTGTGCAATACATCAAGCTGCTGTGCCAGGAAACCGGCCTCGGCAAAGAGTGGGTCCGCGAACCTCGGCTGTCCATCACCGGCGCGGAGCGTGAGCAGGTGCTCAAAATCATCCGAGAGACGCTGGCGAAGCGGCCCGCGTGAGGTGATTGTTGGTTACGCGGCCGCCGGAGCCGCTTGGTAGCGTTCCATGCTGAATCGTTTCAGCAATGAACCGCCAGCCACGAAGGTGAAGCCGGCAAAGAACAGCATGAGGAAGGGGATGGAACCCCACTGGCCGCGCTGACCGGCGAGGACGATCATCCAGCCGAAGTAACCGGCGAGCAGCACCTCAAGCCACAGGGCGATGGATTTGCCGGCCTTGTAGCGAGATTTTTTACCGGCGGCCTGGGCCTGGGTGGCGATGCCATACTTCGGCGTGCGGACGAATTCGCTTTCCTGATTCAGCAGAGCTTCAAGCACGGCTTTGCCGTTGTTGATGCTCATGCCGATGCCGAGAGCGAGGAGCATGGGCACATAGGGCAGGGCCTTCAGCCAGCCCCAGCGGGTCTGCGAGCCCTGGGCGGTCATGTAGAAAACGACAACGCTAAACGAAGCGAAGAAGAACACGGGCACATCGACGAAGACGGCCTTGTGCCAGGAGCTGCCCATCACGAAATTCGCGGGATACATGAGCACCAGCGTGCAGAGTGTGAGGAGATAGGCGAAATTCGAGGTGAGATGCGCGGTGGCTTCGAGCTTGATCGAAAGCGGTGCCTTGCTGCGCCAGACATCGCCGAGGATTTTTTTGCACACCTGGATGCTGCCCTTCGTCCAGCGGTGCTGCTGGCTCTTGAAGCCATCCATGTCTGGCGGCAGCTCGGCGGGGACGACGACGTCTTTGAGATAAATGAAGCGCCAACCGCGAATCTGAGCACGGTAGCTGAGATCGAGATCCTCGGTGAGTGTGTCGTGTTGCCATCCGCCGCTTTCGGTGATGGCGGTGCGGCGCCAGATGCCAGCGGTGCCGTTGAAATTCAAAAACTCGCCGTGACGGCTGCGGGCGGTCTGCTCGAGCACGAGATGGCCATCGAGAAAGAGCGCCTGGAGACGGGTGAGCAGGGAGAAATGCCTGTTCGCATGCCCCCAGCGTGCCTGCACCATGCCCACGGTCTCATCGGTGAAATGGTGGATGAGTTTGTTGAGGTAATCTGGCGCGGGCTGGAAGTCGGCGTCGAAGATGCAGATGAATTCGCCCTTCGCGAATGGCATGGCCTCGTCGAGGGCACCGGCTTTGAAGCCGTTGCGGTTCGTGCGGTGGCGGTATTCGATGTCGAGTCCCTTCGCGGCGTATTCGGTGCTCAGTTTTTCAGCAAAGGCGGCCGTCTCATCGGTTGAATCATCGAGCACCTGGATTTGCAGCTTGTCCTTCGGGTAATCGAGGGCTGCGACGCAGCGGAGGAGATTCTCCACCACATCGAATTCATTGAACATGGGGAGTTGGACGGTGACGACGGGCAACTCGTCGAACTCACGCTTCGGGTGCGGCACATCGGCGCGGTGCTTCCAAAAATGATACAGCACCTTGATTCTGTGGGCACCGAAGCCGGACAGAGCGGTGAAGAGGAGGATGTAACTGGCAAACCAGATGAAGTGATCCCAAGAAAGCATACGGGAGGCCGTTCCATTACGGGGCGGGAAACGGGGCGCATTCATCGCCGCCAAAACGGTGTATTCAAGAGCAAATCCGATGCCAGAGCCCCTGGGTTTTCTGACGTTTACCTGACAAATCGGTCTCAATACCGGCGGGAGGCGGTCGAGAGGAGGATGGAGCTTCAAGATTCGGCCTCGGGGATTCATGCAAGCTGGCTGCTCCCGCCCTCGTTTCACGCACCCATGTCCCCTCGCATCGAACGCCGTACTCTTCTTCGTGGAATCGGAGCCACGCTGGCTTTGCCATGGCTCGAAATCATGACGCCGGGGGCGCGGGCGGCTCAAAAGCTGCCGCCGAGGCGGTTTGTGACCTTTTTTCAGCCGAACGGGGTGTTTCCGAAGGCGTGGGATGTGACGGGCAAGGGCCGGGAGTTTGCGCTGTCGCCGATTTTGGAGCCGCTGGCGGAGTTTCGTGATGACATGGTCGTGCTGAGCGGGATCGACAGCGTGGGCAAAGGGCATGTGAAGCTCACGGGGGCGTTTTTGACGGGCACCGCCATCGAGAACGGCGTGAACGGCATTTCGGTGGATCAGGTCATCGCGCGGCAGATTGGCCAAGGCACACGCATTGCGAGCATCGAGCTCGGCACGGAGCCGCCGCGGCAAGGGATGGCGGGTGATGATCCGATCGCGCTGGCGAATACTATCTCGTGGAGCAGCACCACGCAGCGCATCTCGCCAGAGATCAGCCCGCGGGCGGCTTTTGATCGGTTGTTCCGCGATCCGTCATCGCCGGAGGCGCGACGAGCGGCGGAAAATCGGCGCAGCGTGGTGGATCTCGTTTTGGAGGAGGCCAAGGCGCTGCAAAAGATCGCCAGTGGTCGCGACAAGGAGAAGATCGACGAATACCTCGAAGGCGTGCGTGGTGTGGAGCAGCAAATCGAGCGCACGATGAATCCGCCCGCGCCGGAGTGGGCGCCGCTGACTCCGCCGGATCTGAAACGGCCACCGGCTGGCATCCCGATGAGCAAGGATGAGCACATGAAGCTGATGCTCGACCTGCTGGTGCTCGCTTTGCAGACGGACACGACGCGTGTGGCCACCTTCATGAGTGCGCACGGCTTCTCGCGGCAGAATTTCACTTTCCTCGATGGCGTCCAAAATGACCACCACGGCATGAGCCATCACAAGAACCAGGAGGCGCTGGTGGCCGAATACACGACGGTGAGCCGCTGGTATGCGCAGCAGGTGCATTACCTCGTCTCGAAGATGCGCGGCATCAATGAAGGCAACGGTTCGCTGCTCGACAACAGCATCGTGCTCTACGGCAGCGAGATGAAGGACGGTAACGGCCACATCAAAGAAGACCTGCCGCTGGTGTTGCTCGGTAAAGGCCAGGGGCGCATGAAAACCGGCCAGCATGTGGTTTTCGAGAAGGGCACGCCGTTGGCGAACTTGCATCTCACGCTCGCGCAGCAGTTCGGTGCGGAGCTGGCGAGCTTTAACAACGTGAGCAGCGGCACGCTGAGCGGGTTGTTTGTGTAGCACGAGTTTTCCAACTCGTGATTTTGTTCCGCCCAGCTTCCAAACCAACGAGTTGGAAAACTCGTTTTACGATCATGAAAAACCTCCTCGTTGCTCTTTCCCTGCTCGCCAGCGCCTGTCTCGCCGCGCCGCCGAACATCGTGTGGATCATCGCGGATGACATGTCGCCGGACACGGGCGCGTATGGCCTGGCGCAGGTGAAGACACTGCATCTCGACCGACTCGCAGCGGAGGGGCGACGCTATGCGCGTGCTTACTCGACGGCACCGGTGTGCAGTTCCTCGCGCTCGGCTTTCATCCTCGGCTGCTATCAAACGACGACCGGGCTGCACCCGCATGACACGGAGAATCCGCAGCCCTTAGCCGCGCCCTACAAGCCGCTGCCGACGATTCTTCGCGAGGCGGGCTGGTTCGTGACGAACGCGGCTGCGCCGGGGAGCGTGCGCAGCGGCAAAAAGATCACGAAGGGCAAGACGCACTACAACTTTGCCCACGATGCGAAGACGCTTTTCGATGGCGATGACTGGCGGAAGCGGAAGTCCGGGCAGCCGTTCTTTGCGCAGTTTCAGATCACCGAGCCGCATCGCCCATTCCCGATTCCTGAGTCGTTTGATGAAGCCAAGCTCGCCGCGATCAAACTGCCAGAAAACTACCCCGATCATCCGCTCGTGCGTCGCGACTGGTATGCGTATCAGCGCAGCGTGGAGGTCGTGGATCAGCGTGTGGGAGCCATCCTCGATCAACTCCGCGCCGAAGGCATGCTCGACAACACCATCGTGATGTTCTTCGCTGATCACGGTCGCCCGATGCCCTGGGGCAAGCAATGGCTGAGCGTCGAAGGTTTGCAGGTGCCGTTGATCGTTCGCGGGCCGCAGATCGCCGCGAATCAGGTCGAGGAACGTCTCGTGAGCCTCATCGACCTCGCGCCCTCGGTTTTGAAGCTCGCTGAATTGCCCGTGCCCGCGTGGATGCAGGGCCAGGCCATCCTCAGCGGGGATTTTCCGGCTCGCGAGCAGCTCTTCGCCGCGCGGGATCGATGTGGCGATGCCATGGACCGCGTCCGCGCCGTCATCACGCTGGATCGGTGGTTCGTGCGGCACTTTCAACCGGAGCAATCGCGACTGAACTGGTCGAGCTACAAAGAAGATCAATACCCCGGCATGCCGCTGCTGCGTGAGTTGCAGCGCCAAGGCCAACTCGCCGCCTTTCCTGCCCAATGGCTCGCACCCACGCGGCCTGAAACGGAGCTTTTTGACCTCCAAACTGATCCGCAAGGCCTCCAATCCATCCGCGATGCCGAAGCGACCGCCAACTTCAACCAACGCCTCGACACCTGGATCGCCGAAACCAAGGACCAAGGTGCGAATGGCGACCCCGCCACCGAGCCGCCCCTTGCCGAGATCCAGAAAGCCAAACGTGCCGACTACCAGCGAACCTGGAAGAAGCGCCTCGACAACCCTGAGCCGACCGATGCTGACAAAGTGGCTTGGTGGATGAAGAGTTACCACTTGGATACGCTGCCGTGACCAACACGCGGCAACATTCCTTACCTCCTCGTCGTTTCACATAGTCCAATCCATGAAAGCCATTCTAAGCCTCCTTTTGCTCACGCCGTCGCTGCTCCACGCGGAGCTGAAGGTGCCGCACTTCTTCTCGGATCACATGATTCTCCAGCGCGAGCGTGCGGCGGCGATCTGGGGGAAGGCGGATGCGGGGGCGGAGGTGACGGTTTCCTTCAAAGGGAAGTCGGCGACGGCCAAAGCGACGGCGGATGGCAAATGGCGGGTGCAGATTGAGACGGGCGCGGCGGATGCGGAGGGCGCTTCGCTGACGATCTCGGCAGGAGCGGACAAGATCGAGATTCAGGACGTGCTGGTGGGCGAGGTGTGGTTCGCTTCGGGGCAGTCGAACATGTTTTACACGATGAACCGCTCGCCGGAGTATGCCGGGCTGATCAAGGAATCGAATCATCCGGCGCTGCGCATGTTCAATGCGCCGCTGGTGACTTCCGAAGCGAATCAGGATGACATCGAAGGCTCGTGGAAGGCGGCGACACCGGAGACGGTGCCGGATTACTCGGCGGTGGCGTTCTTCTTTGCGCGAAAGCTGCATCTGGAGCTCGGCATACCGGTCGGGGTGATCAAATCGGCCTGGGGTGGCAAGCCGGTGGAGGCTTTTACGAGTCGCGAGGCGCTGAACACGCTGCCGGGCACGAAAGCGCTCGTCGATGCGATGCTGAAGGACGAGGCGAGCTACGATCAGGCGAAGGCGGATGCGGCTTACGCGACCAAGCTGGAGCAGTGGAAGGCCACGATGGCTGCGGCAAAGGGCAAATCGGCCGAAGAACGCAAGCGCCTGCCAAAGAAGCCGGATGCGCCGAAGCGTCCGCTGCTCACCGAGGGCCGGCCGGGCGTGCTTTACGCGGCGATGATTCATCCGTTCGTCGGCTACACGATGCGCGGGGCCATCTGGTATCAGGGCGAAAGCAATGCACGGCCCGGTGCGGTGCCTTATGACCAGACGCTGCCGCTCATGATCAACGACTGGCGCAAGCGTTGGGCGGATGAGTTCAGCTTTTACTATGTGCAGCTCGCCAGCTACCACGCGCCCTCGACGGAGCCCGGCACGCCGGACTCGTGGGCTCTCACGCAGGATCGCATGCGCCTCGTGCTCGCGACGACGCCGAAGACCGGCATGGCGATCATCAACGATGTCGGCGAGGCGAATGACATCCATCCGAAGAACAAAAAAGACCCCGGCGAACGCCTCGCACGCTGGGCGCTGGCCAAGGACTATGGCAAGCAGTTCATTTACAGTGGTCCACTCTTCAAATCGAGCGAGGTGAAGGACGCTGCGATCCGCGTGACCTTTGATCAAAGCGGCACGGGCCTCAAATCACGCGATGGCGGGGCTTTGAAGCGTTTTGAGATCGCTGGAGCGGACAAAGTCTGGAAGTGGGCCGAGGCAAAGGTGGATGGCACGGACAGCGTGCTCGTGAGCAGCGCCGAGGTGAAGTCGCCCGTGGCCGTGCGCTACGCCTGGGCCGCGAATCCCGAAGGCTCAAACCTCGTGAACAGCGACGGCTTGCCTGCCTCCGTCTTCCGCACCGACGATTGGGACGATGTGGAGATCAAGGTGGATACCAGTGCTCAAAAAGTTGCCGAAGAGCGTCGAGCGATGGGAGTGGAAATCCGTGCCATCGCTGCCGAGCGAGCCAAACACGACCGGAAGAGCCCGGAGTATCAGGAGCTGAACAAAAAGTTTCAGGAGCTGATGGCGAAGTATAAAGAAGGAGCGTTGAAGAAATAGTCATGCGTTACCTCCTTGCCCTTTTCATGCTCACTCACGCTTCGGCGGCGGAGCTGTCTGTAGCTGCGTATCCCTCCATCCAGGCGGCTTTGGATGCGAATCCGAACCGGATGGTCTTTGTCCCAGCGGGTGATTATCCGATCACGGAGAAGATTCGCATCCGTGGCCAGCGTAGCGGGCTTTTTGGGCCTGGGCGCATCATTCAGCAGAGTGATAACCAGCCGATCATCGAGATCGAAAACGCCACGGAGGCTGAAATTCGCGATCTGACGCTCACACGGCCTGAGGGGAAGATGGAGACGCGAAACGAGGGCATTTTGGCGATCAAGTGCCGTGATTTGGTGATCGAGAACGTGCGTGTGATCGACAATCGAAGCCCTGCGGGCGCGATCACGCTGCGGGAGAGCCACAACTGCCGAATCAGCCGCTGCTTGGTGCGGAATTACATGCGGGTGAGCATTGATGACCGCACAGCGAGCAAGGACTGGGGTTATGCCTTCAACTGCACCGATGGCACGGGCATCAGCGTGAGTTACAGCACGGGCACTTTGATCGAGGCCAATCGGGTCATTGAAGAAAATCTCGTCCCGACGCCGGAGATCAAAGCGAAGCACAAGCTGGGTGATTACGTGAAGAAGAATGCCGTGAAAGGTGCCCTGATGAGCCAGCAGGCCTGGGACTCGGGCTACACGGACAATTGGCAGCAAGGCAGCGGCCTCATCATTACCGCGCCGGAGGTGAGTGACCTCACACGCATCCTGGGCAACCACATTGAAAATGCCGCGCAGGGCATCGATCTGCACTCGGATCACGTCATCGTGAGCAACAACCTCATCGTGAACTCCTTCATGGGCATGAAGGCGATGCATGGCAGCCGCAATGTGAGCATCACGGGCAATCAGTTCGTCAAAAACTGCCTCTGGGCCATCGGCCTGATGCCGGGAGCCGCTGCGCATCCAGCTTCCGATGACAAGCCGGAAAACACCGATGGTGGCTCGATCATCGCGAACAACATCATCTCCGACTTCGGTCACGGTGCTGCGCATTGGATCTGGGGTGATGAGCACTCGCCCTTTAAGTTCGACACCGGCCAGCAGCCCGACGATCCGCCGCTCACCGATGTGATCATCGCCGGCAACGTCGTCAACAGCATCGGCAAACCGCGTTACAAATACGCCGTCATCATCGGTGGTGGGCCAAACACGCCGCGGGGCATGCACTTCTCGAATAACCTGCTTCCAGCGGGCACGCAGGGTGTGGGGAATGTGGAGCTGAAGCCGTGAAGGTGTCTTCTTGCGCACCTGCCGGAGCGCTTCCGTATTCGGGAGCGAACTGTATCCGGTGGTTCTCGCTCGTTGCTCGCTTCACCACTGGCGATTTTCCTTCGAGCCTCCAGCTCGCCAAACACGCCGCAAAGGCTACCTGCGCCACTCGCTGAACTTCACGCGGAGTTTGTTTTCGATCTCGGTGAGCTGGGATTTCTCGTTGGGCTCGATGAGGGCGAGAGACATGCCTTTGTTTCCGGCGCGGGCGGTGCGGCCGCTGCGGTGGGTGTAGTACTCGATCTGGTCGGGGAGCTGGTGGTGGATGACAAAGCTCAAACCGGCCACGTCGATGCCGCGAGCGGCCACATCGGTGGCGACGACGAATTGCACACGCTCCTTTTTGAAGGCTCGCATGACTTTGTCGCGCTCCTTTTGCATGAGGTCGCCCTGGAGGGCCTCGACGGCGAAGCCCTGCTCGCGGAGTTCGTTGCAGAGGTCCATGGCGCCGTGCTTGGTGCGGGTGAAAATGAGGCCGCGTTGCTCTTTTTGGCGTTTGAGGAAGTTCACGATGAAGGCGGTCTTTTCAGCCCGCTTGCAGATGGCGTAGCGGTGGTCGATGTCGCGGTTCACCACGTTGGCGGTGTCGATCTGCACGGAGTGCGCATTCGCGGACATGCAGCCTTTGATGAGCTGCTGGATGCCGTCTGGGAAGGTGGCGGAAAAGAGCCAGGTGGCGCGGCGCATGGCGGCGAGCTTCAGGATTTCCACGATCTGCGCTTTGAAGCCCATGCTGAGCATCTCGTCGGCTTCGTCGAGCACCACGTAGCGCACGAATTCGAGCGTGAGGGCATCTTTTTCGAGCAGATCCATCAAGCGTCCGGGCGTGGCGACGATGATGTGGGTGGGACGCTTTAGTTTTTCGATCTGCTGGTCGAGGTTGTCGCCACCGCCGAGCACCTCGGTGAAGACTTTGTCGGTGTATTTGGTGAAGCGGAAGAGCTGCTTGCCGATCTGCTTGGCTAGCTCGCGGGTGGGGGCGAGGACGAGGCCCTGGATGTCGCGGCGAGTGTGATCCATCTTCATGAGCAGCGGCAGGCCAAAGGCGGCCGTCTTGCCCGTGCCGGTCTGTGCCTGAGCGATGAGGTCTTCTCCTTTTTGGATGAGAAAGGGGATGACTTGCTTCTGAACCGCTGTGGGCGTCTGGATGCCCAGTTCCTCCAGGGCACGAATCATTTCCGCCGGGACGCCGAGTTCTGTAAAGGGATGTGACATGTGGCGATCACCTGCGCCGGAATGCGGGGGATGCCAAGGAGCAAATCGTGCATCTGCTGGCAAAGGTGTGGCCCAATCTTTCTACCAAACATGGATTGGAAAACAGGCAAACATAGAGGCTGCATGTCGCGTTGATGCAGCATGCAGCGCCTCATTTTCTCCAACATCACCGCCATTCTGCCAGATCGTCTCGTTGAGGATGCGTGGGTGGTTTGTGAGAGGGGGAAGATCGTGTCGGTGTCAAAGAAGCGGCCGAAGGTCGAGGCGGCGGAGGTGATCGATGGACGTGGCGGCTACCTCGCACCAGGATTCATCGACATTCATGTGCATGGCGGTGATGGAGCGGATTTCATGGACGGGACGAGCGAGGCGGTGCGTGTGGCGTGCCGGGCGCATGCGCGGCATGGGACGACGACGATTTTTCCGACGACCACCACGGGCTCGCCGGAGCAGCTTCATGAGATGCTGGATGCGGTGAAGGTGGTGCAAGCCGAGCGGAGTGTCCAAAACGGTGCGAGCATCGCTGGCGTGCATCTTTACGGGCCGTTTTTCGCGGAGGACAAGGTGGGCTGCCATTCGGCAGCGGGTCGGCGGGAGCCGACGGCGGCGGAGTATCGAGATTACTTTGAAAAAGGCATGGTGCGCATCGCCACCTGCGCGGCGGAGCTGCCGGGCGCGGTCGAGTTTTATCGCGAGGCGAAGAAACGGCGCTGCCTGATCACCTGCGGGCACTCGAACGCGAGTTGGCCGGAGATGGCGGCGGCGTTCAAGGCGGGGATGCGGCATGTGGACCACTTTTGGTGTGCGATGAGCAATGTGGCCTCGGTGCGCTCGCGGTTTGGCGTGCCGATGCGCGGCAGCATGCTGGAATATGTGCTGGGCACGGCGGACATGAGCACGGAAGTGATTGCCGATGGCTGCCACCTCGCGCCGGAGTTGCTGGAGTTCGCGTTTCGACTTAAAGGACCGCGCAAACTGTGCCTCGTGACCGATGCGAACCGGGCGCTGGACCTGCCGCCGGGGAATTACCGCTTCGGCGCGGCGGCGGACGGTTCGTGGTTCGAGAGTGATGGCCGAGTCGGATGGGCACCGGGTCGCACGAGTCTCGCCAGTAGCATTGTGGGCATGGATCACATGGTGCGGCAGATGAAACGCGACACCTCCGCGACGCTGCCGGAAGTCGTGCGCATGGCCAGCCTCACACCCGCCGAGCTCACCGGCATCGCGAAGCACACCGGAAGCCTCGAAGCCGGCAAAAACGCCGATGTGGTGCTTTTGAGCCGGAAGCTGGAGGTGCGCCGCGTTTTCATCGGCGGCGTCGAGATGGCGATGTAACCTGCTTTTTCATGAAAACCCTGCTCACACTCGCTCTCACGGCCTTTTGGGCCTCCAACTCGATTTTTGCCGCTGTGGACATCGCGGATGGAAAGGTCACTTTTTCGATCAAAGCACCAAAAGCGGCCGAAGTGCGTCTGAAGGGGCAGTGGAGCAAAGAGGATGCGGCGCTGACTCGCGGTGGTGATGGCTTGTGGAGCAGCGGAGCCATCGAAGTGCCTGCGGGCGTGTGGGAATACTCGTTTCAGGTGGATGGGCTGAATGTGCTCGATCCGCAAAACACGGCGATCAAGCCGCAGCGCATGCCGCAGAAGAGCATCCTGCACATCGCGGCGAATCCGCCCGCGCCTTGGGATTGGCAGGCGGGAATCGCGCATGGCACGGTGCACACGCATGTGTTCCACTCGAAGCAGCTCGGCGTCCCTCGTGAGGTGGTGGTCTACACGCCGCCGGGATATGAGAAGGGCAGCGAGAAGCTGCCGCTGCTCGTGTTGCAGCATGGCTCTGGCGACAATCAACGCGGCTGGACGGAGCATGGGAAAGCGCATTGGATTCTCGATCACCTGATCGCCGCCGGAAAAGCGAAGCCGATGCTGGTGATGATGCTGGACGGCCATCCGCATGGCATGGTGCCGCGCGATGACAAGGCGAAGCGCGGGGACTCGCTCACGGCGTTTCGACAGGAGCTGTTTGAGGACGCGTTGCCGCTGGTGGAGTCCAACTACCGCGTGCTGCCGGGGCAGGGGAACCGAGCCATCGCCGGGCTGAGCATGGGCGGGTGGCAGTCACTCACGATCGGGCTGAATGCGACGGATCGCTTTGCCTACATCGGCTCCTTCAGCGGTGCGGCGGACAGGGATGCGGTGAAAGCGGCGCTGGAAGATGGTGCGGGCACGAATGCGAAGCTGAAGCTGCTGTGGATCGCCTGTGGGAAGGATGATTTTCTTTTGGAGCGGAACAACACACTCATCGCGGCGCTGAAAGCGGCGAATGTGAAGCATGAGTGGCACCTCACGGAAGGAGACCACTCTTGGCCGGTGTGGCGCGGATATTTGAGCGAGTTTTTGCCGAGGCTGTTTCAGCCGTGATTACTTGCCGAACTGTTTTTCAAACAGCGTCTTGAAGGGATTCTCGGCGGCGAGAGGTGCTTTTTCGTTCACGAGCAGCGGCTGCACGCTGTCCCACCACACGTCGTAGGCGGCGGAGAGTTCTTTGACGACCTCGGGATGGGCGGCGGCGACATCGGCTTGTTCGCCGGGATCGGTCTGGAGGTCGAAAAGCTGCCAGGAGGCGGTGATCGGCTCGGGGCCGGCACGCACGATCGCAGGCTCTGCGGAGGCTTTTGGAGCTGCTTTGGCCTTTCCCTTGCCTTTGCCGGCCTGTTTCGGCGCTCCGCCTGCGTTCACCAAATGCCAGCGGGCGGTGCGGATGCTGCAATTGGTGAATTTATACTTCTGCGGATCGGCATCCTTCGGCCAGCGACCGACGTGGGTGAAGAGCTGGCGATCCGCCCACTCGGCGGCGGGATTTTCGAGCAAGGGGACGAGGCTGCGGCCTTCGACTTGCGCTTTGACCGGCTCGGTGAGCGTGGCTCCGGCGAGTTCCGCCAGCGTGGGGAAGAAGTCGATGTGGGCGCAAAGTTTGTTCACCGGTGCCGGGGTGAGGGTGCCAGGCCAGCGCCAGAGGCTGCTGGCTTTGATGCCGCCCATCCAAGGGGTTCCTTTAGCTGACCGCAGGCCGGCATTGAAGACTTTCGTGCCAGCGGTGCCGCCGTTGTCATTGATGAAAATGACAAGAGTGTCCCTCTCGATGCCCCATTCCTTCAGCTTGTCGAGCAGGCGGCCGAGGTTCTGATCGATGTTGTGGAGCATGCCGAAGAAGTTTTGCACGTCCTCGCCTTCGACTTTGCCTTCAAAGAGCGCCTTGTCCTCCGGCCGGGCGATGTAGGGACCGTGCGGGGCGTTCGTGGCGAGATGGCAGTAGAAGGGCTGCTTGCCTTTGACGCTCTCGATCCATTTGGCGGCCTGGGCGAAGAACACATCGGTGCAGTAGCCCTTTGTTTTCTCAAAGGTGCCGTTGTGGAGGATGGCCGGGTCGAAGTACTTGTTCCCCGGGGCATCGCCGCAGGAGCCGGGATAGGTCTGGCCGATACCACCTGCGCCGTGGATGAACATTTCATCAAAGCCGCGGGCACTGGGCCAATACTCCGGCTCATCGCCGAGGTGCCATTTGCCGAAGATGCCGGTGGTGTAGCCGGCGGTTTTCAGCACCTGGGCCAGCGTGGTGGACTTCGGCGTGAGGCGTTCACGCTCGAGGATGGTGTGCGTGATGCCGTTTTTGAACTCATGGCGTCCCGTGAGCAGGGCGGAACGAGTGGGGGCACAGGTCGGGCTCACGCAGAAGTCCTCGAAACGGACGCCCTCGGCATTCAGGCGGTCAAGGTTTGGCGTCTTGAGAATGGGATTGCCGTGGGAGGAGAGATCGCCGTAGCCCTGGTCATCGGTGAGCAGGAAGATGATATTCGGCTTGTTACCGGTGAAATCGGCGGCTTGAAGGGAACTGCCAAGGCAAACAAGGGCGAGGAGGAAGGTAAGGCGAATCATGTGGGCCGCTTTAACGGCGCTCCGAGTGCTCTCTGCCGCGAAATTTTTGAAAAAGTGCCAGGGAACCGCAGCATGAGCAGGCAGGCTGCCGTTGCTTCCTTCCGGACCTGGCGGGGTTCGCAAGCTGAACATCCACGGTCCCTGACGCGGCCAGCCGTACACGGCATCCGGGATGGCACAAGCACGATTCTCGAAGGAATTTGGGCTTTGGGAGGCCCTTGGAGGCAAAAGAACTCAAGAACTTCACTCCTGTGAAAAAATGCTGTTGTCGAAAGGATGGGTTTTCGGTAAAACAAAATGTTCAATCTCTCCCCTCATCACACATGGCCTGGAAAATTTTATCTGCTCTCGCTGCCGTCTGCCTCGCAGGCTCCGCTTTTTTTGCCTGGAAAAATCAGGCACGTCTGAAGAGCGAACGCGCCCGCGAGGTGTACACTCAGAAGAACCTTGTCTCCGTGCAGGAGCATAAAAAAGCCGCCGAGGAGGCTAAGACAAAGCACACGGGCGATCTCGCTGAGGCGACCAAGGAGATCGAAAAAATCAAAGCAGATTTGACCGAGACCGCAGCCAAGGCTCTGGAGAAGGAGCAGGAACTGGCGCAGATCAAAACCAACCTTGATGGAGTTTCGAAGCTGGTCGCAGAACTTCAGGAGAAGATCGATGAGGCGGGTGACATCAAGAAGTTGATGGCTACCACCAAGGACCTCACGAACAAAAAGAAAGAGGCCGAGGGTGCTCTCGCCAATCAGAATCAGCGCTTAGCTAGCGCCCAGGAAAACGTGAAAGGCTTGCTTGATGGCTTCAAATCCGCTGAGGAACGTGAGGCCCGTGGCCGCAAAGGCATTGTTGAGCCTGATTTCACCGCCAGCGTCTCTCGCTCCTTCAATGAATGGGGTTTTGTGGTGCTCAGCAAAGGCAATGGCGGTGGCGTCTTTGCAAACGCTGACCTTGATGTGAAGCGCGGTAAGGAAGTCATCGGCAAGCTCAAGGTGCGGAATGTGGAGCAAAGCACTTCCGTGGCGGACATCGTGAAGGGAAGCCTTGCCGAAGGCACCAGCATTCGCTCAGGAGATCTCGTCGTGGCTGCGCCTCAGGCACAGCCTGCTCCAAAAACCGCCGCTGCTGGCGGTGCCGCCGCTCCTGTGGCACCGGGTGCACCCGCAGCTGCCGATCCCTTTGGTGCTCCACCCGCTGGTGGCATGGCACCGGCAGCTCCTGCCTCTTCGGATCCTTTCGGCGCACCTCCCGCTGCCGCTCCTCCTGCTGGCGGCATGGCTCCTGCCGCTTCGGATCCCTTCGGAGCGCCTGCGGCTCCAGCCGCAGGTGGCGCTGGCACACCAGCCGCACCCAGCACGGCAGATCCTTTTGGAGCAGCTCCACCCGCGAAATAATCTCTTTCCAGCCGTTCGCCCTAACCGTCACGCAACGTCACTTTCCTCCCGCTCATGATTAAAGTCCTATTCATCCTTTCCATCCTTGTCACCGGCGTGGCGCTGGTGTTTGCCTTCAAGAACGGTCGCGCGTTTGCCGATGTCCGCAACAGTGTCGCCCAGATCAATTCCGAGATCATTCGTGAGAAGCAGGCAGATGTCACCCTCCTCGCCGAATGTGCCCGGCTTTCTGGAGAAGTGACCAAGTTAAAGGGTGATCTTGATGTTGAGCAGGAGCGCATGAAGCAGAACAAGAACCGCTTCACCCTCGCTGATAGTGACTCCAAGCGCGTGCAGGAAGAACTGGACGGCAAGCTCAAGAAGAAGGCTGACTTGGAGAAAGAGCTGACAGATCTCCCCATTGGCATGAAGCCCGAGACCATCGTTCAGGACATCAACAAGATGAAGCAGGAGCAGGCGGAACTCGAGGCGCAGGCCCTCGCCAAGGCCGACGAGGTCAAAGCTGAGGAGGCGAAGATCGCGGATGCCCAGAAGAAGCTCGACGAGATCACCCGCAAGATCGTGGAGCGTCAGAAGATGTTTGAGCGTAATTCCCTCCAGGCCCGCGTGCTGGCCGTGAATCCCGATTGGGGCTTTGTGGTGATCGATGCGGGCAAAGCCTCCGGTATCGAACAGGACACCAAACTGCTCGTCACCCGCAACCGCCAGACCGTTGGCAAGATCAGCATCCTTAGCGTCGAGAGTGGCCGCTCCGTGGCAAGCATCGTGCCGGACGCGATCTATGGTGGCTCCTCCATCGTTCCTGGAGACCGCGTGATCCTCGAAAACCTGACTGCTGGTAAGTAACCTGCGCCGCTTAGAGCGATTCGCCGCCATGAAAACGAAGATCCTTCTCAGTCTCGCCGTCGTTTCAGTTCTCTCCTGCCTAACCTCGTGCTCTTCAGATGAGCCGAAGCGCAAGAAAGTCGTCGGCCCGCCTAGTGATGGGGCCAGCAGCCTGCCTTGGAATCGTCCACGCCAGTGGGAGGGCACCGCCCGCTACGGCCCGATGGTGCCGCAGAGCCGTTAATCCACGGATAAAACATGAAGGGCGGCCCATGAGCCGCCCTTTTTCTTTTTCGCAGGCTGCTCAAGCCATCTTTTCCAGCACTGCCTGACCATCCGCCAGCTTCACCACGCGGTAAAAGCATGAGGCCCGCTTGGTGTGGCAGCAGCCGCCGCCGCGCTGCTGCACTCGCAGCACCAGCGCATCCTGATCGCAATCCGTGCGGATCTCCACGATCTCCTGAAACTCACCGCTGGTAGCCCCTTTGTGCCAGAGCGTCTTCCGGCTGCGGCTCCAGTAAACGGCCTGCCCCAGTTCCAGCGTCATACGCAGTGATTCCTCGTTCATGTAGGCCAGCATCAGCGGGGCGTTCGTGTCTGCATCCACCGCCATCGCAGTGATGAGGCCATGCTCATCAAATTTGGGCGCAAATTGCAGGCCTTCTTCGACGGCTTCTTTCGAATCTCGGGGGGCAAAAGTGATCATGGGGCTGCCATGCTAGCGGCCCGCCCTGAGAATGCAAACGCCGCTCAATCGAGGTAGATGGCGAAAACCCGGGCGGCGCTGTTCTCTGGGTAGTTCACCCGAAGAGCGTTTTTTTGATCGGGCAAAGGCTTCGTCCATTTCAAAGGCACTCGAATGCCATTGGTGGTCAAAGTAAGGTCGAATCCGTTCAGTGGTCGGTCAAGATGGTCGAGGAGCTGGATCGTGAGTGGCTTATCCCTCGTGAGGCCTTCCACATTGATGGCGATGTTCCGCGCCTTGAAGGTATGAGTTATAAAGTGAGCGTCGTTTTCCGCCACCTTTGGCATCAGAGATCCAAAACCATCGCGGCGCAGCGTCGCCAGACCGATGTCCATGTCGTCGAGCACGCCGCCGGTATCCCAATGCGAGTACCAGATCATGGTTTTGTCCCCCTCGTTCACAAAGGCATGGCCCTGGAGGATCGCCACATCGTCCCACTCGCCTTCTTTGCCTCGCGGGATGACGGTGTGACCGGGCACCGGCTCGCGGAAATGCACGCCATCGTTGCTGAGCATCAGGCCGAGATCCACGCGGACACCGAGGTTCCAGCTTTTGCCCTTCGGCGGCGGCTCCGCCGCATCTTGCCACATGCCGTGCAGGCCCACGAGCACATTGCCACGGTTCCAAAGGCCCGCGCCCATGTGCATCTGCTGGCCTTTCACCGGTGGATTCGAGAGCTGCCCCGGCCGCGCATACGAAAGTGCCTTCGCTTTCGACCACGTCACGAAGTCCGGTGAGCGATAGGCCAGCATGTCGCGGCCGATCTCACTGCCGTCCGGCCGCCACGCCCACGGGCTGAGGAGCTGACCGGTGGCGTAGTAAAAGTCGCCGAAGCGATACAAGCCGCTCACCTCGAAGCGCTCGCCGCCCGCGTTGGCCGGGCGATCCCCGACGCACTTCCACGCTAGGCCATCCGCACTCGTGGCGGTAACAAAAGAACCCCAGCGCTTCTCATTGGGCCCGATCTGGCTGCGACTTCCTTTCACATCCTCGATCGGCATGTGGGCGATGTAGGCGCATTTATATCGCTTCGCCGGATCAGGCTCGTCCGGCTCGTGCAGCACGGAGAGGAAGTCGTTCACCCGCGTCATCGAATGCGGATCACCTTCGATGAGGCAGATGTTGTTGTTCTTGCCGCCGTTGAATTCGACGAGGCCCAGCTCCGGCTTGGTCCAGGTGACGCCGTCCTTGCTTTCCGCGTAGCACATCGGCCGCCACCAGCCGGGGGCCTGGCCTTTGACGATCTCCGCCTCGTGCATGCCGAGATACCACATGCGGAAGGTGTCGCCCTGTTTCAAAACCGTGCCGTAGAGGATGGCATGACCCGCGTCGGGCGAGCCGGGTGGCCCATTTTTCAGCACGGGGTTCGCGGGATGCTTCTGTGCCGTTTCGAGTGCCAGCTTCAAATTGTGCTGCCAGGCGATGTTGTGATCATCGAAGGCAAAAAACACCTCCTCAGCTGTCAACGGCAGGCTGACAGCAAGGATCAGGACGAAGAGAGTTCGAGGGCTAGTCATGAGCCGATGCTTCCCACGAATCGGCGGTAGACAACCCGCCTCGTCTGGTTCATCCGGCGGACCAGCGCCCTTCGTCATGGCCGATGGCGCATAAAACTTGTCCGCCATGGGCCCAATCTGTTAGCGTTGGTTTTCCAATCATGAAAACTCTCTCTGTGCTCCTCTGTGCCTTCTCTGTGGTGAATCTCTTCGCCGAGACCCAGATCACCTGGAAGCGCCAGCAGCTCCACGGCGATTTTTACTCCGAAGGCGCCGCCCTCGGTGACATCAATGGCGATGGCAAACCCGACGTCGTCGCCGGCCCGTTCTGGTGGGAAGGCCCGGCGTTTGAAAAGAAGCACGCCTACTACGAGCCGAAGGTCTTCAGCATCAATGGCTACTCGGACAACTTCTTCGCCTACGTCCACGATTTCGATGCGGACAAGCGCAACGACATCCTGATCCTCGGCTTCCCCGGCAAGGAAGCGCGGTTGTATCTGAACAACGTAGAACGGACTTTCCAGTCCGTTGGATCGGATGAAACGAGTTCGAAAACTCGTTCTACGTATTGGCCCATGCACATCGTCGCCGACGTGGTGGACAACGAATCACCCGTCTTCACCGACATCACCGGCGACGGCAAACCGGAGATCGTGTGCAGCACCGGTGGGAAATTTGGCTGGTTCGCCCCGAACTGGGAGAAGCCCACTGAGAAGTGGTCCTTCGTCGCTGTCACGGATGATTTGAAGGTCGCCAAATTCACCCACGGCCTCGGCATCGGTGACGTGAATGGCGATGGGAAGCTCGACATGCTCGAAGCGCGTCGCTGGTGGGAGAATACGAGTGTGGTGCAGGCCTCTGGCCTGCCCAACGCAGCCGGGACGGCTGCACCACAATGGACCCAACACAACTTCGCCGCTGGAGTCGGCGGTGGGGCGCAGATGTTCGCCTATGACTTCGATGGCAATGGCACCAACGACGTCTTTACCGCCCTCGCCGCGCATCGCTATGGCGTGGCGGTGTATTTGCAGAACAAAGATGCAGCCGGGACGGCTGCACCACATTGGACCCGCATTATGCTCGCCAGCGAGCAGCCGCAGGACAATGACTACGGCATCGTCTTCTCCCAGCCGCACGCCGCCTTCCTCGCCGACATCGACGGCGATGGCGTGAAGGACATCGTCACCGGCAAGCGCTACTGGGCGCACAACGGCCACGACCCCGACGAGCGCGGCCACCGTGTCATCTACTGGTATCAAACGAAGCGCGACGGCAAGGGCGGCGTCGATTTCGTCCCGCACCTCATCGACTCCAACACCGGTGTCGGCGTCGATGTGCAGGTTGGCGATGTGAATGGCGACAAGCTGCCCGACATCGTCGTCGGGAACAAAGCGGGCGTCTTCATCCTCACGCAGGAGCGGAAGGACACCACCGCCGACCTCACGCCGAAGAAGCTCTACGGCCCCGCGCTCAAGCCGCAGGCCGAATACGCCAAAGGCCAGTCGCCCGCCGACGCGTTGAAGTCGATGCAACTCCCCGGCGGCTTCAAAGCCGAGCTCATCGCTGCGGAGCCGGATCTGGTGCAGCCGATGGCCTTCACCTTCGACGAACGCGGCCGCATCTGGGTCGTGGAAGGAAATAGCTACCCGCAGCCCCGCGAAGTCGGCAAAGGCCAGGACCGCATCAAAATTCTCGAAGACCAAGACGGCGATGGCACCTTCGAGACGAAGAAAATCTTCTGCGAAGGCCTGAACCTCGTCAGCGGCATCGAGCTGGGCTTTGGCGGTGTGTGGGTGGGGGCTGCGCCGTATTTGATGTTCATTCCCAGAGAAGGTGACTCCACTGTGCCGCTGAATAGGACGGATAA